>NZ_SJDU01000133.1 GCF_005518285.1 Brachyspira catarrhinii
TGTAGAAAGCGGTCTTTTTTTCAAATATAAAAGAAAAGCCTCTCGAGATAGATTATATTTTTTTTGAAAGAATAATTTTTCTGCGTTAAAAAATTCTCTGTCTAAATTCACATTTCCGCTCGGAGCTAAATTTTGAGCGAACGATAAATTAAATAAACTAAAAAATATAATAAAAACAATAATAATTTTCTTCATAACAAAATCCTAATGCATTAAAAAATCGAATATATTTAAATATTAAAACTATTAATTTTTTATATAGTCAAAATAATTATTAAAGAGAGAAAATAAAATATATTCGCTGTAGCCTCTCACTTTTTTTTCTTTATCCAAAACATCGTTTAAGAATTCAAAAGTTTTATCGTTTGGATTTTCTATATAATAAATTCTTTCTTTATTTAGTAAATTAGGATTTTTTTTAAGCGCTCTTACAAGCGATATTTCTTTTAATTTATTTTTTTTATCTTCTCTACTGTTATAATAAGAAAATAGTCTTTTCGACAAATCCTCGAATATAATTTTATTATAAGTAATAGCCCTTCTGACATCCGTATCAATTTCTATATCTCTATTGTTTAACTCTCCGCTAAATAAAGCGATAGAAACCGCGGATTTTATATCGAGAATAGTCGCTTTTTCTTCCTTTATCTTGAATTTTTTACTTTGCATAAATTAAAATACGCCTTTAAATATAGTTATATAATATATCGACAATACTAATATTTTGATTAGATATTTTGATTGGAATAAAAATCGTCATTGTGAATAAGGTGAAGTAATCAAAAAAACCGAATACTTAAGTTTTAGAATTTGTTAACTTTCCTAATAACAAGGGGTAGTTACCCCTTGTGTGCCTATCTTTGAATTGTTAACGCAAGGGGTTGCAACCCCTTGTTATAATAGACTTGGATTGCTTCGATTTATAAATAAATCTCGCAATGACGAAATAATCATTGTCATTGCGAGGCTACTGCCGAAGCAATCTATATAAGGGCTTGCAACACACTATTTTATATATATAATGTAACAAACCATTTTAGAGATTTTTATGCAGGAAAATTCGGATAATACAAAAATAAAATCAAAAATCGCAAAATCATCGCTCAAAATGTCAGTTGTGACGGCAATAAGCAGATTATTCGGACTCGTTCGCGACCAAATACAAGCGGCGTTGCTAGGAACTACTTTCATAGCGGACGCTTTTGCAATTGGTTTTATTCTTCCAAATTTATTAAGGCGACTATTTGCAGAAGGAAATATGGTTGCAAGTTTTATTCCCGTGTTTACCGAACTTGAAAAAGAAAAAGGCAAAAACGAATCGAAAAAATTTTTTAGGGCAATTTTTACGCTTTTAACTTTAATATTAATCATAATCGTTTTAATCGGAATAATAATCTCTCCCCTACTCATCAAACTTTTATATAAATCTGCCGATAAAGAAGCTCTCGATTTGGCTACAAATCTGTCAAGAATAATGTTTCCTTATCTTTTGTTTATTTCTTTGGCGGCTTTGATGCAGGGAATTTTAAATATAAGAGGATATTATTCGATTTCGGCGGCGAGTCCGATTTTGCTTAATATCGTTATAATTTCTACGGCTTTAATTTTTTATTTCTTTTTCCCAAATGTTTTTGAAAATATGTCTTATGTTTTTAGTATTGCAGTTTTAATCGGAGGATTCGTTCAATTTTTTTATCAAATGCCATTCGTCAAAAAGTTAGGATTTAGTTTTAAGCCTTATTTTTATTTTAAAGATATTTATGTTATTAAAATGATAAAACTTTTTGCGCCTGGAATTTTTGGAGCGAGTATTTATCAAATCAATCTGCTCGTTTCCACCGCATTCGCTGGAGCTATTGGAGAAGGCAGAGTTTCGGCGGTAACTTTCGCAAACAGAATACATGAATTCGTTTTGGGAGTTTTTGCCGTGAGTATCGCAACCGTTATGCTTCCAACTTTAAGCAAATTATTAGTCGATGGAAAAAAAGAAGAGGCGAAAGACACTTTGGGTTATTCTTTAAGATTAGTCGCTTTGATAACCGTTCCCGCTACTTTCGGATTTATTATTTTAGGAAAAGAAATCGTAGAGACAATTTTTCAATACGGAGCTTTTTCTTCCAATTCAACTTTATTGGTTTCAAACGCTTTAAGATATTTATCGGTATCTTTATTTTTTGTAGCAAGTTATAGAATAATCGTTCAATCGTTTTACGCTATGAAAGACATGAGAACTCCCGTTTATACGGCTTTTTTTTCTTTTGTCATAAATGCTTTAAGCAATTATTTATGCGTTTATATTTTTAATTTCGATATAATAGGAATTTCAATTTCAAGCGTATCGGCAAATATAATCTCATTTTGCATATTGTATATTTTATTAATGAAAAAAATGAAAACAAAAACCATAATAAATAAAAAAATCGGAATTTTCAAAACTTTTTTATCGAGTCTATTAATGGGAATGTCGGTTTTTTCTTTAAAATATTATTTTTTATCCGCTCCACAATATTCAAAAATTATTTTCATATTAAAAGTTTTTCTAATAATATTTGTTGGAATAATTA
The DNA here is from genome assembly GCF_005518285.1 of Brachyspira catarrhinii. Taxonomy (GTDB): domain Bacteria; phylum Spirochaetota; class Brachyspiria; order Brachyspirales; family Brachyspiraceae; genus Brachyspira; species Brachyspira catarrhinii. The sequence goes on from NZ_SJDU01000133.1 coordinate 2,565, forward strand.
TTTATTGCATTGCAAATATAATTTTTAAGAATGAAGATTTTTTATCTTTTATAAATATTTTTAGTAAAAAGATTATTAAGAAAAAATTATAATATATTTTTATATTGAAAATTATAAATAATATTATATAATTAAAACATAAATAATAAATTTGGATTATTTCATTATGACATTAACGAATGTTGTAACCATAAAAAGTAAAAACGGCATGCATTTAAGACCCGCGGGAATTTTGTCTCAAATATCGAGCAAATCGGAATATTCGGATATCGGAATATTTTTGCTTTATAACGGAGTGAGAGCCGATGCAAAAAGCGTATTTAATATAATGGGACTCGGTGCTTTTCAAGGAGCGAATTTGATACTCGAAATAGAATACGAAGACGAAAAATTGGAAGAAACCGCCAAAAGCGCCGAAAAAGAATTGATTGATTTTTTTGAAGAAGGTTATATTCACGCCGAAGTTCCAGAAGAAGAAATATAAAAAACTTAAATAAAATTTATAAAATAATTACTTTTTGAGGATATTTAATGATTAGTTATTTTTCAATAATTATGCTTATCATATCCATAGCTATGCTTATGATTTTGACTATAAAGTTTCAAGCTCATCCTTTCATCGCTATGATTTTAGTCGCAATATTCTTGGCTTTCACTTTGCATGTTCCGTCAAGTAAAGAAGCGGACTCGATTACCGAAATATCCGCTTTAATAGGAAAAGGTTTCGGTTATGCGCTTTCAAATGTGGGAGTAATAATCGTATTGGGAAGCATTATAGGAAATATACTCGAAATGTCGGGGGCGGCTTTAAAAATGGGCGAAGTCGTTATAAAAATAGTCGGCAGATACCATCCCGCGATTGCAATGAATATACTCGGCTTTATAGTTTCGATTCCCGTTTTCTGCGATTCGGGTTATTTGATTTTGACTCCTTTAAGAAAAGTAGTCGCCAAAAAAACGGGAGCGTCTCCCGTAGCTTTGTCAATTGCCTTATCCACGGGACTTTACGCCTCGCATGCCTTAATTCCCCCTACTCCCGGACCAGCGGCGGTCGTTAATTTATTCGATTTGAAAGGACATTTACTCGCCGTAATTATTATAGGTTTGATTGTGGCAATTCCAACTTCGTTAGTCGGAGCTTTTTACGGAATATTTATTTCAAAATATATTCAAAAACCGAATTATGTCGACAAATCTCCCACTTACGAAACTTTGATTAGCGATATTGGAGAGCTTCCGTCTGCTTATAAATCTTTCGCTCCAATTTTTGTCCCGATAATATTAATGGCGTTTGGAAGTATTGTTAGATTTTTTCCTATAGAATTAAACGATTTGATTAAAAAAGTGTTTATATTTTTGGGCGAACCTTCTATGGCTTTGTTTGTCGGATTTTTATGTTCGCTTTCTCTTACTCGTAAATTCAATAAAGAAGAAATTCATATGTGGATTGGAGACGGCATAGCGAGTTCGGGAAGAATATTGGCGATAGTCGGCGCGAGCGGAGCGTTTGCCGAAGTATTAAAATCTACAGAACTTGTAAATTATATTCCGCAGTTAAATAATATAATTCCTTCCGCAAGTTTGGGACTTATATTTATTTTCGCGGTATCTTCTTTAATAAAAATAGTTTTGGGTTCTTCAACAATAGCGGTTGTGACTGTCGCTACGGTATTCGCTCCGTTTTTGGAAACTTTGGGACATACTACGGTAATATCGCAAGTTTTGGTTTTAATGGCAATCGGAGCGGGTTCGATGGTTGTCTCTCATGCAAACGACAGTTATTTTTGGATAGTTGTCGAGCTTTCGGGCTTGAAAATAAAAGACGCTTATAAGGCGAGAACTTTGGCTACTTTGGTTCAGGGAATAACGGCGCTTATTATTATAATGGCGATTTCATTTTTATTCCGATAATTTAAAATATAAGGAAAAATATTTATGATTAAAATAAAAATAATTAATAAATCTAAAAATCCTTTGCCGAAATATCAAACGGCGGGAGCGTCTGGTTTGGATTTGCATGCGAATGTGGAAGAGCCTATAATAATGAAAAAAAACGATATAGTTTTAATTCCAACGGGATTATATTTGGAAATACCAGAAGGATACGAGGCGCAAGTGAGGAGCAGAAGTTCGCTTGCCTTAAAGCATGGAATATTTTGTCTAAATTCTCCCGCCACTATAGACAGCGATTATAGAGGAGAGTTAAAAATCATATTGGCGTCTTTAAGCGAAGAGCCTTTTACCATTAATTTTAGAGATAGAATCGCTCAAATAGTATTTTCAAAAGTGGAAAAAGTCGAATTTGAAGAGGTTGAAAGTTTATCCGAATCGGTTAGAGGCGAAGGCGGTTTCGGAAGCACGAATAAATAATCGAATAAAAACTATTGAATAATTTTTTTGTTTATACTATAATTAACATAATGAAAAGTTTATTAAATTTTATATTTATATTAAATATTATAGCGGTAGTATCATGCGGACTTCCCGATGTGACAAGTATAGTGCAGGAAATGAATCAGCCTTTCATTACAAAACTTATCCCGGGAAATAATAGCGTGACCGTTGAATTTCAAGCTCAAAATAACGAGCCAGCGTTTAGCGGTTATAATATATATTTCGGAGATAGCGTAAATCCTCAAAGGTATAGATTGTATAATTCTCAAAAATCCCGCCCTACAATCATAGTCGGCGCATCTCAAAATATAAACACATATACTTTTACGATAGAACCGAGAGGCTATTACTCGGAAGGAAGCGGAGAGGTGCTGACTCTTACGGAATCTCAATTGCAAAACGGAATTCCTATATATGTATGGGTAAGCGCCTATCAAATAACGCCTCAAGCTGAAAGTTATTATTATTACGATAATTATGTAAAGATGGCTACTCCTCGCCCAGAATCTTCGAATCAAACTATAAGTTCGGGAAGCACTATTACAAGCGGAGGTAGACAATTAGCCGTTTTATCTGGGACTGCTGGAAATTTGCAATTTCAAAATGTTGCAAACGGAACTATTCAAATGACGGGAGGAACTTCTTTAAACGATATAACCGTTCCTCCAACTGACGGATACGGAAGCGCTTCTCTCACCGTTACAGTGCAGAGATTATATTTAGTTAAGATAACGGAAGGAAACGATAATAATTATTACGGAAAAATATTTGTTCAGAGCGTAAACGGGGAAAGCATCACGATAGATTATTGTCATCAACCGAGCGCAAATATATTGAGTTATTGATTATGAAAAAAATTATATTTTTGATTTTTATATTATTTATATTTAATT
>NZ_SJDU01000134.1 GCF_005518285.1 Brachyspira catarrhinii
ATACTCCGCTACTCGAAATGCTTAATATCACAAACGCTCAATTCGGTATGCTTTTCACATTGCTTGGAACGGCTACATTTTTCTATATTCCAGCTGGTTGGCTCAATAATAGATTTACTCCGAGACAATTGATAATAAGCGGATTAATCATAAGAATAATTGGAACGGTTTATATGGTCGCTTTCGTTAATGCTCCGTATATAACTTTATGCGCGGTGGCGTTGTCTTGGGGAATAGTTGACGCTTTCTTTTGGCCCGCAATTTTGAACGGAACGAGATTATTTTCGAGCGAACAAAATCAAGGTTTGGCTTTCGGTTTATTGGAATCGGTTCGCAGAGCTATGGAATTTGGAATGAACACTTTGGCTTTATTAATATTTGCAAAATTGGGTTCGGATTCGAGAGCTATGAGAATCATAATTTCAATTTATACGATATTAATAGTTTTATGGGTTTTACTTTCTATGAGATATATTCCAAATATTATGTATTTAAAATCAGAAACTGCGGCGGAAAAGAATAAAGAGGCTTTGCAAGGATTAATAAAAGCTTTGTTATGTCCAGAAGTTTGGTTGTCGGGTTTAATAAGTATGGCTATTTATACTACATATATAACGATTGTATATTCCGTTCCTTATATGCAAAATGTGTTTATGCTTACTCCGACTCAAGCGGTCGCATTCGGTTTGTTTACCGCTTCGGGAATAGGAATAATCGCGGGAGTGTTTGGCGGATTTTTGGGAGACAAAGTTTTTAAATCTCCCGTGAGGATGCTTTCATATTCTTTGATTCTAACGGTTATAGTTTTACTCGGAGTTTTATTAACGCCGAAAAATACGAATTATTTATATGTGAGTATGGTTTTGATGTTTATATTTTCATTCGTAATATTCATATCAAGGTCAGTTATGTTTGCCCCTATAGGAGAAGCGAATATACCGAAAGAATTCAGCGGTTCGGCTATGGCGGTTGCAAGTTTCTTGGCGTATTCGCCTATATTTTGGGCTTATGGAGTAAACGGTTTATTATTGGATATTAACAAAGACAATCCCGCTCAAGGATATTATTATATATTTTTAATAGCTTTAATATCTTCGGCAGTCGGAGCGATATGCGCGATTATATTATATAGATTAACGAAAGCGAAAAAGAATAAAGAAAATAATAATCAATAATTAATAAAAATTAAGAAAAAATAAAAAATTAAGGAGATTTTATTATGTTTTTAAGAAAAGTTATCGCTCATAGAGGTTTTTCAAATAATTACCCCGAAAATACGATGCTGGCTTTTGAAAAGGCTATTGAAATAGGAGCTAAATGCATAGAAACGGATGTTACGATATTAAAAGACGGCACGCTCGTTTTATTCCATGATTATGAAACTGCATGCCACTCCAATCATGATGGAATAATAAACGATTTGGATTATAACGACATTAAAAGAATAGACGCTGGCTCTTGGAAAGACGCCAAATTTTCTTCGGCAAGAATTCCAACTCTTAAAGAACTTTTAGATTTGGTAAAGAAAACGAATACCATAGTAAATTTGGAACTTAAAGGCGAAGCGGGAAAAAACGAAAAATATTGGGACAGCATAGTCGAGAAAACGGTAAAAGAGGTTGCGGACAATAAAGCGGAAGATTTAATATTTTATTCGAGTTTTGAATTCGATATGTTAAGGACGCTAAAAAAAATATCGAAAAGCGCGAAATTCGGAATATTGCTTTGGGAAGAAACGGATAATTGGAAAGATATAGCGGACGAGCTTAAACCTCAATCTATGCATCTATACGACCAAACGGTGACGGAAAAATTGGCGAAAGATATAAAAAGCGAAAATTATGAATTATATGTTTATACGGTTAATTCGGTAGAGTTGGCAAATAAACTGTATTCTATGGGAGTTGACGGCGTTTTTACCGACATGCCCGATATATTTTCAAAAGATTTATATTAGATTGCTTCGATTTATAAATAAATCTCGCAATGACAAATTTTTATCAGTCATTGAAAACGATGCTTGACGAAACCGATAACTTAAGTTATCGGTTTTTTATATCCCGAGACTCTTTTATTTCAATCATATATTTTATTTGTCATTGCGAACGTAGTGAAGCAATCCAATTTGTATAGATTGCCACGCTCACTCTCGCAATGACAAAGCGATTATTATTTGACATAAAAATCTTTTATAATATAATAATCCTTATGAATAAATATATTGCCATACATAAAATAATTAATATTTCAATATTTATGCTTTTTCCAATAGCGGGTTATATCATATTGTCGCATAATAGAATAAGAAGCGGTTTTTACGGAATTATTTTGCTTATTCTAAATTTAATCGAAATTGGAATTTTTATAGCTTTTATTATCGTATCCTCAAAATGCGAATGGGGGACGAGAAAACAACATGCGATTTTAAAAGGAGCGATTTCTTTTTTTATATATCTTATTATAACTATATTTACTATAATTTATATAATATAGCGGAGTTATAAATGCAAAAATTATTTATTGCCATATATATTTTATTCGGCTATATTATTTACCCTATTATTTTTATATGTTTTTCAATTATGGCACTCTTCAACAAACCCATAAGAAAAGGCGCTTTTTCAAGATTGGGTTTTATTTATCCTAAAGAAAATAACAGAAACGCGGTTTGGATTCATGCCGTGAGCGTTGGAGAGATTGTGGCGGTTAAGGAGATAGTATTTACTTTGATTGAAAAAGGTTATTCGGTTTATCTTTCCACAACAACAGTCGGAGGATTCGATATCGCTAAAAAAAATTACGGAGACAAAGTGGAATTATTTTATCTCACTTTGGACTATCCTAATATGATAAATAAACTTATCAAATTAATTTCGCCCGAATATGTAATGATAACGGAAATTGAAATTTGGCCCACAATGATTTATATGCTTCATAAAAAACTTATTCCGCTTTATATGATTAACGGAAGAATCGGGAAAAAAGAAATAAAAGGATATAAGAATTTTCAATTTTTCTTCAAGCCTTATTTTAATATGTATAGAAAAATTCTCGCTCAAAGTCAAATCGATAAAGAAAATATGATTAGAATAGGAATGCCAGAAAGCTTGATAACAGTCACGGGAAATTTGAAATACGATATTAATTATTCGGTTAATGAAGAAAAAATAGACGATTTGGAAAGCAGAATTCCCGCAAATAAATTCGTAATAACCGTTGGAAGTTCGCATCATAACGAAGAAGAGATTATATTGAAAGCGATTGATTCTTTGAAAATAAAAGAAAATGTTTTTATTGTAATTGTCCCGAGAGATATAAACAGAGGAAACGAAATAAAAGAAATTGCTTCAAAATTGGGTTATAATCTTCCGCTTTATATGGAATACGAAAAAAACTCGGAAGACGGAATAATAATAAATACGATTGGCGAACTTTTGAATTGGTATAAACTTTCAGATTTGGTTATAATGGGCGGAACTTTCATTGGAAATGTCGGCGGGCATAATATTTTGGAAGCGATTTATTTTAAGAAACCAGTTATTGTCGGAAGATATATGTATAATTTTATCGAAATCTACGAATACATGAAAGATTGCGTTTTTAATTGCGAAGATAAAAATAAACTTGCCGAAACGATAAAATGTGCTTACGAAAACGAAGAGATTAGAAATTCAATATCCGAAAAAGCTTATAATTTGCTTATACAAAATAACGGCGCTTCAAAAAGAACTCTCGATATTATAAATAAATTTCAAGGAATATCCGATTAAACAATTTGATTAAACGATTTGATTAACATTTAAATTAAAATAATCGCTTGCGCTATATAAAGAGCCGATAACCAAAGCGGGGATGTTTTTTTCTTTCGATAATTTTTGCATATATTTTACCGCTTCGTTAAAATTTTCTATATGAATCGCGTTTTCTCTATCTTTAAAATATTGATAAGTTTTATAACTATCGTTTTCTTTATTATTATTTTTGTTATTCGTATTCGGAGAACTTACGATTATAAAAGCGTTAGAGTTTTTCAAAATATCGCTCATTCCTTTAATGTCTTTTTCGCTTAATGGAGCAAAAAGTATTATGAGATAATCATACCATTTGTAAATCGTTTTTAATATTCGCAAAAGAGATTTTGAATTATGCGCGCCATCGACTATTATATCGGGATTCCTTTGAACGAAAGTGAGCCTCGCGTTTATATTGAAATTTTTTATCGAATCTATCGCGTTATAAAATATTTTTTCATCTTTATTTATATTATTCGTAAGCAATTTGAAAGATTTAAAAGCCAAAGAAATATTTTCCGATTGATGTTCTCCCAAAAGCGTGGTTTCAAATTTATAACTTTTATCATTTTCAATATAATTAAATTCCAATATTTTATTCGTATTTAAAATTATATCGGCGTTAAAATCTTTTTTGAAAATATATAATTTTGAATTTTTTTCTTTTGCAATTTTTTCGATTATATTTACAGATTCTTTTTCCTGCCAAGCGGACACAACAATCGAGTTTTCTTTTATTATTCCCGCTTTTTGTTCCGTTATTTCTTCAATCGTATTTCCGAGTATTTCCGTATGGTCGTAAGAAATAGAAGTTATCACGCTTATAGAAGAATCAACGATATTTGTGCAATCGAGTTTTCCTCCAATTCCGACTTCGATGCAGGCATAATCGACATTTTGAATATAAAAATAATATAATCCGATAACGGTAAATATTTCAAAAACTGTTATATTATATATTTCGTTTTCGTCCAAAATATTTTTTATTTTTTTGGTTATATCGACAAAATCTTTTTCGCTTATCCATTCGCCGTTTATCGCTATTCTTTCTCTGACATTTATTATATGAGGAGAGACGAAAGAAGCGGTTTTATATCCAGCGGACTTTAGCATATTCGATAAAACCAAAGTTGTAGAGCCTTTGCCTTTCGTTCCCGTTATATGAATTATCTTAAAAGTTTGTTTATATTTTAAAATATTCAAAATTTCTCTTACATTATTAATATGATTAAAATTATTTTTATGCAAACTGTTAGAATTTTTTTTGCCCATAAAAGAGTAAATATAATTTAAAGCTTCGTTTATATTATTCATTTTTATTCCAATATTTATTTTGATTAGTCGATAAGATTTTTCACTTCGTCCCAGCTTAATTTATTTATATCGTTCATAGAATCGCCAACGACATTATCGATAAGTTTTTTCTTTTTGTTTTGAAGTTCCAATATTTTCTCTTCGATAGTTCCTCTCGTGATTAATTTATAATTCGTCACAACTCGTTTTTGCCCGATTCTGTAGGCTCTATCGGTAGCTTGATTTTCGACCGCGGGATTCCACCATAAATCGTAATGAATAACCGTGTCCGCTTGAGTCAAAGTTAAACCCGTTCCCGCCGCTTTTAGGCTCAATAAAAATATCGGCGCTTCACCGTTATTGAATTTATGAATTAAATGCATTCTATCTTTAGTTTTTCCGTCCAAATATAAATAATCAATATTCAATTTTTTCAAAGCCTCTCTCATTATATTAAGCATTTTCGTAAAAGAACTGAAAACCAAAACGCTATGTCCTCCCGAAATTGCCTCTCTTATAGTTTCGATAAATAAATTAAATTTTCCGCTCGAATGAATATCCTTTCGCAAATCCGAATGCAATAATCTCGGATGGCAACAAACCTGCCTTAATCTCGTTAATGCCGAAAATATTTCTATATGCGACTGAGCGAATCCTTTTCTTTTAACCGTTTCAAATATTTCAATTCTCGCCGCTTCGAGTATAGACATATAAAGTTCTTTTTGTTCTTTAGTCAAATAAAGTTCTTTTTGTTCTTTAGTCAAAT
>NZ_SJDU01000135.1 GCF_005518285.1 Brachyspira catarrhinii
AGAATTACATCCGCTCATTTTTCTTTTCTCCTTTTTTCGACAATTACAATTAACAATCAATTTTTTAAATATTATACATGTTTAATAAAAATTGTCAAGCAATATAATTTGCAATTAACAATTAATTTAAATAAATTATAGCATGTTTGATAAAAAATGTCAATAGGTTGAATTTGGAACATAATAACTTATGATAACAATATACAAATTTATTGACAAACTAAAAATATCATATAACATATATCGCAAATAGGCAATATAATATTATGAATAAAGACAATAAAGATTTAAATGTTCTGATTATAAACGATTTATGCTCTTACGGAAAAGCTTCTTTAACGGTGAATATTCCCGTTTTGTCCGCATTCGGTATAAAAGTTTCTCCTCTTATAAGCGTTTTACTTTCCAACCATACCGCTTTTAATAGTTTTTGCGCTTTCGATTTGACTAAAGAATTGGAAGCTATAATAAAAGAATTAAAATTGCGAAAACCGAAATTTGACGCTTTTTATATCGGCTGGCTTTCTGCGGGAAAACAACCCGAAATAGTTATCGATATAATAAAAGATTTTGATTTTGGAATAATTTTATTAGACCCGATACTTGGAGACAACGGCAAATTATATCCTTCTATGTCTAACGAACATGTAAAATCCATGAAGAGTTTATTAAAATATTCCACGATAGCTACTCCGAATATTACGGAACTTGCCATTTTGCTCGATAAAGACCCGTCAAAAAAATATGACGAAAAAGAAATAGAAGAAATGGCAAAAACTTTATCCGAAATGGGACCAAAAACGGTAATCGTCACAAGCGTAGAAAAAGAAAATAAATTGGGTTGTTTATGCTACAATGAAAATAAAATTATAACGAAATATTACGACAAAATAAATATAAGCATGCCGGGAACGGGAGACGCTTTCGGCGCTTCGCTTTTAGGTTATATACTTAAAGGCGAAACAATAGAAAACGCATTGAACAAAGCGACAAAATTTATTTATTCTTCCGTTAAAGCGTCATTTGAAGAAATTAAATCTGACGAAGAGAGAATATACGGAATTTCAATCGAAAAGAGATTAAATCTACTTTAAAAATTTATTTCAATATTTTATTTAAAATATTTTGAATTTCCATTTCGATATTTTTTTTAGCTTCTTTATCTTTTCCCCAAATCGCTTTATCGGACGCCGTTTTATAAGAAACCAAAGCGTTTCTAAATAAATTTTCCGTATTGTTTTCAATAAGACTTTCCGCTCGGTTTTTGTAGATTTTTCCCAAAAGCTCGTATCCGCTGTAATCGTCTGGAACTAAAGAAATATAATTCATTACATAATCGTAAGCCAAATTGTAATTTCTAAAATATTCCAAATATATAATCGCCGCCCTATAATTTGCCGCCGCATGATTTTTATTATTCTTAATAACATATTCGTAAAATTCGAGCGCTTCTCTCATATTTCCCATTTGCTCGTTAATATAGCCTAATTGATATCGATAATCCAAATTCAAATTATCTTCCAATATCGCTCTTTGAATGGAATTAATCGCTTCGTTATAGTTATTTATTTTTACATAAATTTTTGACAATGCGTAATAATCTCTCGCTTTTCTTTTTTGATTAAAATTTAGAGAAGATATTTTATTATTATCCGCTATGGAAATGCTTTCCACTCTGTCAAGCAAATCGACATCGATATATTGCGCCGCTCTGTTATAAGCCCAAAAAGAATAATCGTATAATCCGCTTTTATTATAAATCTTTCCCAAAAGCAAATCTCTCACTCCGTTTATATCTATATATTTTAAAATATTATTGATTATATTGTAGCCTTCGATATTATATTCGTAAACCAAAGCTTCCGCTAATTTTATCATATTATCGATATACGCTGGCGAAATATTTAAAACCTCTCTTCTTATATCGGAAAGTTTAACATAAGCGTTTATATTATTGAAATTGCCGACCGAATTTAAATATACATCGACATAAATTTGATTCTTTATCGCAATGGCGTCATAATTATCTTTGTTTCTTCTAATCGCAAGATTGGAAATTGATTTGGCTTTATCGAATTGACGATTATCGTATAGAAAAGTTGCGTAATAACCGTAAACTATCGACTCTATTTTTTTTATATAATCTATATCGTAATTTTTTATTTTAAGCTGTTCTATATAAGCGAGCGCTTCGTCATATTGATTGTATTTTATGAATTCGTAAATTTTATCGGTAATTAATTTAGTATTGTTTTTTAAGTCGTCTTCCCAAAATATAGTAGATTGAACATCCGCAAAATCTATATCTTTTTGAGACTGCGAATAATTATTGCTCGATATTCTTATTTTTAGCAATTCTCTTAAAAGGACAACATTATTAATACTTATCGAATCGTTGTCGTATAATTCTTTTAAAATATTTATCGCTCTGTCTATAGAACCCAATCTATAATAAGAGTTTGCAATATAACCGATTCTAATCTGCTCTTCGTATCCGTTAAATTTATTTGCCGAAAGAAGTTCCATAATATCGACATAATATCCGTCTCTATTTAACTCTTCCGCTTTGTCTAAAATTATATTATATCCGATTGAATCCAAAATGGAATTAACTGTCGCTCTATAACTTCTGATTCCGTTTAATAATTCTCTCGCTTTAAAATATTCTTTTTTGCTTATCAAATATTTTGCGTATTCTATTTTATTTTCGTCCGAAATATCGTATAAGTCTATTATCTGCGAAACGATTTTATTCGGATAAAAAGAATAGCCCGCGTTATAAAGCATATTTGCAAAAGTTTCGTATAATCTCGGTTTATTGTAAGAATATTCCAAACCTTTCTCTAAAATTTCAATAGCGCTTTTTTCGTTATTTTCGTATAAATATATTTGAGCGAGCATAGCGTAAGCTTCGTCAAAATTTTTATTAACGGAAATAAATTGATTCAACATATTTTTTGAAAGTTGATAATTCCCCATTTTCAAATAAGTTTTTATCAAAGCCAAATTTATTTCTGGAAAATTATTCGAATATGAAGACAAATTATTTAAAATATTCGTAGCCTCTTCAAATTCTCTACTTTCTAATTTTGAATTCCAATTATATAATTCTCTCTGAACGGTAGCGTTTGAAATTTTTGAATTTAATCTTTCAATATCTATTCTATTATTGCTATAACTATTATAACTCGAATATGACATTTGAGCGTTATTATAATTATTTAAAGCGTCCGCATATTGATTATGTAGCAGATTAATATCGGCAAATCCCTCGAATCCGTATCCAATTCCCGCTTTCAAACATTGCGTAAAATAATTATTTGCGCTTTTTATATCGTTATATTTTAAAGAAGTTTTTCCCGCCAAAAATATCCAATAATAATCGTTATATATTTTATAGGCGAGTATATAAGTTCTTAAAGTAAATTCGTAATCGTTAATATTGTCAAAAAAATTTCCCACTACTTCGTATATTTCTCTTTCATCAAAATACATTGTTAATAATTTCTTAAAATCGAGCATAGAATAATAAATATCGCCCGTTCTATAATAGGCAAATCCTCTTAAATAATAAAGAATGTAATAATCTTTATAAGAAGTTTCAAGTTCGTTGCATAAAGTTATTGCCTCGAAAAATTTAAAATTATTTATTAATTGCTTAACTTCCTCAAATTTATTCATTAATACTAATTTTGAACTCTCGTCTAATTTATTAAAAAAATCGTTGGTTTGAACGGATATAGCGTCAATTCCTATATTTAAATTTCTATCATTAACTTTTGAGTAATAGTGTAAAATATCGTTGGAATATGCCGAAATATATGTTATAAAAATTATTATCAGTATTCGTCTCATAGTAATTCCTATCGTGCTGTTATAATAATCGGAATTTTTGCCTTTAATTTTTAATTATGTAATTTAATTTTATATATAATAATTTGCAAAAACCTAATAACCGAATTATAATTATTGTCAATAATAAAAATAAAAATTTTGAAATTTTATTTAAATAATAAATAAAAGGAAATTATTATAAATGTCCTATTCCGATAAGATTAGAAATTTCTGCATAATCGCTCATGTCGACCATGGAAAAAGCACTTTAGCCGATAGAATAATAGAACATACTAAAGCGATTTCAAGCAGAGAGATGAAAGCTCAAATACTCGATTCGATGGATATAGAAAGAGAGCGCGGAATTACAATAAAAAGTCAGGCTGTAAAATTATCTTATCAGTCGAAAAGTGGAGAGGTTTATACTTTTAATTTAATCGATACTCCTGGACATGTCGATTTTAATTATGAAGTCTCTCGTTCGCTTGCGGCATGCGAGGGAGCTATTCTTGTCGTGGATGCGGCGCAAGGAGTGGAAGCTCAAACTATTTCCAATTTTTATTTGGCTTTTGAAAATAATTTGGAAATAGTTCCCGTAATCAATAAAATAGATTTGCCCGCCGCCAATATCGAACTTTGCAAAGCGCAAATGGAAAAAGAATTCGCAGTAAATCAAAACGATATAGTTTTAGCGAGCGCAAAAAACGATATAGGGATTGACGAAATATTGGAAGCGGTTGTAAAAATGATTCCTCCTCCAAAAGACAATTCGCTTCTTCAAACGAGAGCTTTAATATTCGATTCTTATTATGACGCTTTTAGAGGAGCGGTTATGATAATGAGAATTTTTGACGGCGCTATAAAAAAAGGCGATAAAATTCTATTAATGGAAAGCAAAGCCGTTTACGAAATCGAAGAATGCGGAACTTTACTTTTGGGACTCAAACCCGCAAACGAATTAAAAAGCGGCGAGGTTGGATATATCATAGCGGGAATAAAAAATATTTCGGACATAAAAATAGGCGATACGATAACATTGGAAAATAATCCCTCGAGAGTTCCATTAATAGGATATAAGGAAGTTTTGCCTATGGTTTTCGCGGGGATTTTTCCAGCCGAAGACGAAGATTATACAGACTTACAAAAAGCTTTGGAAAAATTAAAATTAAATGACGCTTCCTTTATTTACGAACCCGAGCGCTCTATAGCTTTGGGATTCGGTTATAGATGCGGATTTTTGGGACTATTGCATTTGGAAATAGTGCAGGAAAGATTGGAAAGAGAATTTAATTTGGATTTGGTTATAACGAGTCCGTCAGTCGAAGTAAAATTAAAACTAACAAACGGAGAAGAAAAAATTATTGACAATCCTGCCGATTTTCCAGCGGCGCAATATATAGAAAAATGCTACGAACCTTTTATAAACGCTTTGATAATAGTCCCTTCCGATTATTTGGGAAATATTATATCTTTATGCATAGACAGAAGAGGAGTTCAAACTTCGTTAAATTATTTGGACGATAGAAGAGCGGAAATAAAATTCGATTTGCCGCTTATAGAAGTAGTTTACGATTTTTACGATAAATTAAAATCAATTTCGAGAGGATACGCTTCGTTCGATTACGATTTTTCGGATTTTAGAGAAAGTCAAATTGAAAAAATAGACATACTCGTTCATGGGGAAGTGGTTGATGCTCTATCTTTTATGTCGCATAGAAGCAACGCCGAAACTCGAGGAAGACAAATAATAGAAAAATTAAAACATCTTATACCTCGTCATATGTTTCAAATTCCTTTGCAAGCGGCAATCGGAGGAAGAATAATCGCAAGAGAAAATATAAGCGCATTAAGAAAAAATGTTACGGCAAAATGTTATGGCGGAGATATTACAAGAAAAAGAAAATTGCTTGAAAAACAAAAAGAAGGAAAAAAGAGAATGAAATCAATCGGAAATGTGGAAATTCCTCAAAACGCGTTTATACAAAACGCGTTTATAA
>NZ_SJDU01000136.1 GCF_005518285.1 Brachyspira catarrhinii
TTAAATAAATTAAATTTTTTTATTAATTATTTTTTAATTGTTTTTATTAATTATAATAAAAAAGAAAGGCAACGCGTATTCGCATCGCCCTTCCAATAAGAATTTAAATTATAATAATTTTTGTTCTCTCATAGCCTCGTATAAAGTATCGTATCCTTTAAGCTCTTTTTCTCCCGTAATTATCCATTCGTTTAAGCCTTCCATAGCCATCATCTTCTTTATAATTGGATTTTCCTTTTTTTGAGACATAAGCATACCCACAAAATTATTAGATATTTCGGCGTCCGTATTTGGCATAACGGAAAAATTACAGTGGCAAAATTCTGGGCTGGTATAGAACGACACTAATTCTCCATCTGGATATAAGCCTTCTTCCAATATTCTTATCCAAGTGTTAGAGCCTATAGTTCCAGCGTCTAAAGAGCCGTTTTTTATGCCTTCCAATACATCCCACTCGCTTTTTCCCGTATCTCCATGCTTTCCCAAATCGGAATTATATCTTATTATATTCACGCATTCGTTATCTACTTCGGAATTATTAATATTAGATTCTTTAATCTTTAATCCATTCTTATTTAGATAATATATAGCCATTATATTAGCTTGAGATGAATCTGCGCTACCGACTCCGACTCTCTTGCCTTTCAAATCTTCCAAGCTATTTATTTTGCTGTCCTTTTTAGCTATAAATTTTGTAGTCCATGCCATATCGGTATCTCTCATAGCTATAGCTTTCGCTTTATTGTCGGTGGCGTTCAAAGTTCTTATCCAAGCTACATTTGTATTCCAAGCTATATCTATATGTCCTTTTAGCAAAGAATCTACCTGCCTTTCATAGTTTGAAAATAAAACATAATCGAGCTTGCATCCGTATTCGTTGCTATAATCTCTTATTATATCCCAAATACCAACCACTTTTGGGTCGTAAGCCACAGCGCCTAATAATATTGTTTTCATCTATTCTATTCTCCTTTTTTATTTAATAATTAAGAAACTATAGCTTTTCCGAGCCAAGTTTTTAATACATCGATTCCAGGAGCCATAACTGGAGCTGCCAAAGCGTCTCTCATATATCTTTCTAACGGAAGCCTTTTCGCGTAAGCGTTTCCTCCACCTAACTTCATGGCTTTCTGACAAACTTCTACCGCTATTTCGATAGAATTTATTCTGCAAGCGAATATTTTTAATCCCGCATCGCTTTCTTTATTATCAAGGCTATCGGCTGCGTCAAATGTAAGCGCTACGGCAGATTGCATTTTAGTATATATTTCGGCTAAATTCACTTGCACCATTTCTATATCGGCTAATGCTTGCCCGCTCGTATATTTTCTATTTTTTGTATAGTCTAATATGCAATTATAGGCATCTCTTGCGAGTCCGCTATAAACCGCTCCCAAACCTGTAACGAAATAAGGAAGAACGCTTCCCGTTTGATTTCCTCCGTCTCCTTCTTTGCCTATTCTGTATGAAGTGTCGAGTTCTACATTATCGTAAACTACAGGCATAGACGCGTTTCCTCTCATTCCCAAACCGTCCCATTTACTTTCTTCATGGAATAGCCCTTTTGAATTGTTATGAACGAGCCAATTATTTAATGTTCCTTTATTTTCGCAAGAATTGGATAAAGTTAAATAATAATCGGCAAATAAAGCGCTCGTGACGAAACTTTTTCTTCCGTTTAATATTATTCCACTTCCAGATTTAGTTTCTGTCATATCAGGGCTTCCAAAGTGAGTTCCGCTTCCGCTTTCGCTATATGCCAAAGCTATTGCAACTTCGCCCTTTGCTATTTTAGGCAAGAATTCTTTTTTCTGCTCTTCAGTTCCGTAATCAACTATGCATTTAGTTCCAGCATTATGCATCATATAACATAATCCCGTTGTGGCGCAGTAATTAGACAATGCATGAACCACTTCGGCATGCTCTCTTGCTCCTCCGCCCATTCCTCCATACTCTTTCGGAACGATAAGCCCCATATAGCCTTGTTTTCTCAATTCGTTATAGGCTTCTTTCGGAAATCTTCCGTCTCTGTCAACCTCTTCCGTATAAGGTTTAACATGTTGTTCTGCAAATTTCATTGCATCTTCAAAAGTTTTAGTCATTTTGTTCTCCTTTGCCATTCTTCTGGCAATATTTAATATTTTTTATATATAAATTTTTATTTATATATCACATAAAATTAGGCGTATGTTTTTTAGATATATCCACCGCCAAGTCTTCGTCTATTCCTATTTCAACGAGCCTTTGAACTCTATTCTCATGCATTTGATTTTTAAGCTCGCTTACAAGCTCCATTCCGTTTTTGTATTGATTATAAGAAGTTCCTCCTCCCGCAAGAAACGCCATAGATTCTATTAATAAAGTGGATTCTCCGTTCAATTCGTCTAAATATTCTTTTCTCTTATATACCGCTTCTTTTAGGATATTTACTTTATTAGGATTATGTTTCAATATTTCTTTAATATGATTCGTTCCGTATCGGACATGTCGAGTTTCGTCTATTCTAACTAATCTAAATAATTTTTGAGTCGGTTCGTCTTTTGTATATTTTTCTAAAAAACCCAGTAAATCCACAAAAGTTCCCTCGCCCATCACATGCAATAAAAAACTCGATTTTATATAATTATTTTCAGCGTATAAAGTATATAAAGAATTTTGAGTAATAATCGAAGAATATTGAACTCCCATGCCGTTTATATTCGCTCTTTTAATAAACGCTTCTATATGTCGGGCTTCATCGTTTATTAAAGACGATAAAAATACGGGAATCTCATAAAAATAAGGGCTTACTTTAGCTATAAATTTACTCGGCACATACAAAGCGGAAAATTCGTTTTCGGTTAAATATGTCATAATTTGAGCTATAGCAAATTCCATATCTTTATCGTAATTCGGTATATTATTCCATTCTATATCCGCCGAAGTATTCCATTGCGTCTTTTTGCTCTCTTCATAAAGCTTTGAAATATTATTATTCCATAAATCTTCTTTATAATTCAAATCAAATCCGTAATTTGGCGAGCCTTCTTCTGGCAAACTATTTCTTGGAGCGAGTCCTATATTTAGCGGAGGATTGCTTTCCAAACGATTAATGTCGGATTCAAATTTTGGAAAATTATCGTTCGACTTTTTCTTTATATAATAACTATATAATTCTTTATTCTTCTTCTTATCTAAAAATATTTCGCCTTTAAATATACAATACGATTTCAAATCGTTTTCAAGATTATCGTTAAACGAAACTATTTCTATAATATCGTCTTTATTAGAAACCAAAAGAGAGTTTTCGATTCTAAAGAAAAACGACTTGCCGATGGGAATATCGCCCAAAAATATACTTTTGCTGTGATTATAACTCATAATTCTATCCTTAAAATAAAATGTAAATAAATTAATTTTTTATAATTAACGATTGATTAATTATAGGCTAATGTTTTGAATAAACGCACGGTTTATTATAATGAAATTGTCTGGGGAAATTTATAATCGTCAAAAAATGTCGTTAAGAATGTCTTTAACAGTAACATAAATTCCCCTCTTTAAGAAAAATATTTGATAATAAAGTATTGAAATTTATATCATAAAAAATATACGATATAAATAATTCAAAACTTTTAATTGCAATAATATTATTAATTTATTTTTAAGTCAAGCGTTTTTTAGAAAAAAAATTTTTATAAAGCGATAAATATTATAAATATTTTACTTGATTTTTTTTGGTAATAATATAAAATTCTACAAATAATAATCTTAAAAATTTAAATATTGAAGGAGTATATTATGTTCAAAAATAATATTCTAAAAGTAATTGTAAGTTTTGCAATCGTTATTGTCGCGGTTATGAGTTGCAAAGAAGAAAGTAAAAAATTGTATGTCGGAACAAACGCCGAATTCGAGCCTTTCGAATATAGAGAAAGCGGAAATATTGTCGGTTTCGATATAGAACTTGTGGGCGAAATAGCGAAACTCATAAATGTGGAAATTGAAATCGAAGACATGGCTTTTGACGGACTTCTTCCAGCATTACAAACGAAAAAAATCGATTTAATCATAGCGGGAATGACGGCTACCGAAGAGAGAAAAAAGAATGTCAATTTCTCCGAATCTTATTATAAATCGCAACAGGCAATAGTGGTTAATAACGATGAAAACGGAATAAACGCTTTCGATAATTTAGTCGGAAAAGATGTCGGCGTTGTTTTGGGATATACGGGAGATTTGATTGTATCGGAAATTTCAAATGTTAGAGTTCAAAGATATAACGCAACCTCCGAAGCGATTATGGGATTAAAAGCGAAAAAAGTTCAAGCTGTAGTTTTGGATTACGAGCCAGCAAAAAATTACTCCGCTCAAAATCCAGAATTAAAATTGATTGAAACGGATTCTGAAAGCGAAGAGTATGCTATAGCCATTAGAAAAGAGGACACTCAACTTTTGGACGATATTAATAAAGCTTTGGCTACTCTTAAAGAAAACGGAACTTATGACGCTTTATTAAATAAATATTTTAAATAAATTAAGAAAATATTTTTTGTTTAAGTAATTTAAGTTTTGTCTTAAAAATTTTAAATCTTAAAATCATAAACGGAAAAATTAAATGGAATATTTGGAGCTTCTTAAGAATATATTTTTTACTCACGGCAGATATATGTATATGATTAGGGGGCTTCTATTTTCTGTTGGAACTACCGCATTCGCCGCGTTGGTTGGAATCGTATTAGGAATATTTATAGCCCTTATGGAACTTTCGCATTTCTATCCTTTGAAAAATGTAAAAGGACATGAATATTTTAATCCTATTTCAAAATTGGCTTTCGGTTTCGTTAATCTTATAAGAGGAACTCCCGCAGTCGTTCAATTAATGATATGGGCGAATGTCGTTTTTGTAGGAGCATTAAGAAACACTCCGATACTTCTAATTTCGGGAATAGCTTTCGGCATCAATTCGGCGGCTTATGTAGCGGAGATAATAAGAGCGGGAATAGAAGGACTCGACAAAGGACAGATGGAAGCGGCGCGAGCTTTGGGAATGAATTACGGTTTGTCAATGAAAGAGATTATAATTCCTCAAGCGATAAAAAAAATTCTTCCAGCTTTGGTGAGCGAATTTATAACTTTGCTTAAAGAAACTTCCATTGTCGGATTTATCGGCGGAATAGACTTGCTTCGTTCGGCAAATATTATAACGAGTCAAACTTATAGAGGAGTTGAACCGTTAATTGCCGTTGGAATAATATATTTAATATTGACTTCAATCTTCGCCACATTTATGAGAAGCATAGAGAAGAAATTAAAGGAAGGCGATTAAATGATTAAGATAGAAAATTTATATAAAAGATTCGGCAAACTCGAAGTATTGAAAGGAATAGATATTAATGTCGAAAAAGGCGAAATTATAGCGATAATAGGACCTTCGGGAAGCGGAAAATCCACTTTTTTAAGATGCATAAACAGACTCGAAGAGCCTACGGACGGAAAAATATTTATTGATGGAGAAAATATTTTAAGCAAGGAAACGAATATAAATAAAATAAGAGAAAAAGTGGGAATGGTTTTTCAACATTTCAATTTGTTTCCTCATAAAAATGTTATAAAAAATATCACATTAGCTCCGATAAAAATTAAAAATTACTCCCTCGAATTAGCCGAAAAAAAGGCGGATAATCTTTTAAATAAAGTGGGGCTTTTGGATAAAAAATATTCTTATCCGAATCAACTTTCGGGCGGGCAGAAACAGAGAATAGCGATTGCTCGAGCTTTGGCAATGGAGCCAGAAGTTATGCTTTTTGTGACGAGCCGACTTCCG
>NZ_SJDU01000137.1 GCF_005518285.1 Brachyspira catarrhinii
CTAAAAAGGCTTTTGAAATGGGCGTTCGCGAGGTTGATGTTTATGTAAAGGGACCTGGTATGGGCAGAGAAAGTTCTATAAGAGCGGTTGAAGCGGCTGGTTTGAAAGTTAAGCTCATTAAAGATGTTACTCCGATGCCTCATAACGGATGTCGTCCTAAAAAGAGAAGAAGAATATAATTTGGAGTTTATAAATTATGGCAAGATACAGAGATGCAAGTTGCAGATTATGTCGAAGAGAACGCATGAAACTCATGTTAAAAGGGGATAGATGCGTAAGCGCTAAATGTCCCATAACAAAAAGAAGAGATGTTCCAGGTCCGATTAACCGAAAAATGAAACAGTTGTCGGAATACGGCGTTCAGATGAGAGAAAAACAAAAAGTTAAAAGAATATACGGAATATTGGAAAGACAATTTAGAAATTACTATCAAGAAGCTATTCGTATAAGCGGGGTTTCGGGCGAGAATTTGCTTAGATTGTTGGAATTGCGTTTGGATAATGTGGTTTATAGATTGGGGCTTGCAAAAAGCAGGTCTCAAGCGAGGCAGTTTGTCTATCATGGATTTATATCCGTTAATGGCAAAAAAATGACAATTCCGTCTTATTGCGTGAAAGTGGGAGATAAAATTTCCATTACCGATAGAGGAAACGCGATAGGACAATTTAAGGAAATAGTAGAGGATTTGAAAAACGAATATGTTCCAGCTTGGCTTAATTTGGATTTATCAAGCAAAACGGGAGAGATAGTTACTTTGCCTATAAGAGAACATATAGAATATCCTATTAACGAACAGCTCATAATCGAGTATTATTCTAAATAACGGCTATAAGGAGCATTATAAGAATGGCATTAAAAGAAATATTGGAATCTATTAAGCATCCGCATAAGGTTACTTTTGAGGCTAAAGATTTAACTTCCACTTACGGAAAATTTGTAGCTCAGCCTTTTGAAAGAGGATACGCCGTTACTATTGGTAACGCTTTAAGAAGAGTTTTGTTATCTTCGATACCGGGATACGCCATTACGGCTATTAAAATAAAAGATGTAAGCAACGAATTTGAAAATGTCGAAGGAATGAAAGAAGACACAATCGTTATGATAATGCATCTTAAAAATGTAGTGGTTTCTCTTCCAGATAATATAGAAAGCAAAACCGTTCATATAAAAAAAGACGGTCCTTGCGTTATAACGGCTCGAGATTTGGTTGAATCCGATTCGTCAGTAAAAGTTTATAACCCCGATTATTATATCGCCACGATAGCGGAAGGTTATAGTTTTGAGATGGAGTTTCAAATAGACGGAGGATATAGTTATGTCCCCGCCGAAATGTCCGCCGAACTTGTAAACGATGTTAACTCTATAGTGATAGACGCCATATATTCGCCTATAGTAAGCGTAAATTCAACGGTAGAGCCTATAAGAGTAGGGCAGAGAGTTGACTACGGCAAACTTACTTTGGAAATAGAAACTAAAGGAAATGTCGCTCCCGATAGAGCTTTGTCTTGGGCGGCTAAAATATTAAGAGATAATTTAACTTCTTTTATGATGCCAGAGGAAGCGGAAGAAGGCGATATCAAATTTGAAGAAGATACAAAAAATTCGGTTTTGGAATCTTTGAAAGATAAATTTGTGGACGAAATTGAATTTTCAGTTAGAACGGCGAATTTCTTGATGACTTCCGATTTGAAAACTCTCGATAAAGTAGCCATAAAATCCGAGAGCGATTTGATAACATTGGTAGGCGCAAACGAGATGATTGTCGATGAAATTAAAGAAAAGCTTGCCGAATACGGGGCGCATCTTGGAATGAGAAAATAAAAATAACGAGGATATAAAATGAGACATAGAGTAAGCGTTAAAAAATTTAATAGAACGAGCGCGCATAGAAAGGCTATGCTTTCAAATATGCTCACTTCTCTTTTGAAGTATGAGAAAATTGAAACTACTAAAGAAAAAGGCAGAGCGATAAAACAGCTTGCGGATAAAATTATTTATAGAGCGAAAACAGATAATCTTCATAACAGAAGAATAATCGCCAAATATATAAAAGACGAAACGGTATTGAGAAAATTATTTAACGATATAGCTCCGAAATATGCGGATAGAAACGGCGGTTTTGTGAGAAAAATTTTATCATATAAAAGATTCGGAGACAACGCCGATATGTGCGTGGTTATGCTTTGCGATGGCTCGTCCGCTAAAACAGAAGTGAAAAAGTAAAATTAATAAAATTTCAAATTAATTAAATATTATATATATTTGCATACATTATTTGCATAGGAGTATCTATGGATTTTTTGGAAAAAAATAAAGAAACCGAAGAAAATTTAGAAACGGAATCCGTTTCAGCTCCCGTTAAAGTTAGGAGCGTTAGAAAAAAAGTCGTAAAAAAAGCCGTTTTGGTTAATGGCGAGAATAATTCAAATAATTTAAATAATAATAACGAAGAAGATAATAATATGGAATACGAAGAGACTCAAAATATCGAAAGACCTCAAGATATCGTATATATAAATAAATTAAGCTGCCTAACTTTTGAAGAATTATTGGAATTTGCAAATAGCTACGGATTAAAAAGAGACGCCAATATTAGAAGACAGGAATTGATGCATTTAATATTGAGGACGCATCTCGTTTCTGGAGGAAAAATCGAAGCCGAAGGAACATTGGAAGTTTTGCCAGACGGTTTCGGTTTTTTAAGGTCGCAGAATATGAATTATTTATCTGGGCAGGACGATATATATATAGCGCCAACTCAAATAAGACTTTTCGGATTAAGGACGGGAGATGTAGTCGGAGGAGAAGTTCGTCCTCCAAAAGACGATAGCCCAAATAAATATTTCGGACTTTTAAGAATAGAGAGAGTTAACGGAGAAAAGCCAGAGAATCTATATAAAAGACCTATATTCGACAAACTTACCCCAATATTTCCAAACGAAAGAATCAATTTGGAATTCGCTCCGAATAAAATTTCGACTCGAATAATAAATTTAGTCGCTCCCATAGGAAAAGGACAGAGAGGTTTAATCGTTTCTCCTCCGAAAGCGGGAAAAACTATGATGCTTCAAGAGATAGCTAACGCGATTTGCAGAAATTATCCCGATATAAAACTTTTTATACTTCTTATAGATGAGCGACCCGAAGAAGTTACCGACATGAAAAGGAATGTTCCAGAGGCTGAAGTCGTGGCATCCACTTTTGACGAACCTCCAGAAAAACATTGTCAGGTTTCCGATATGGTTTTGGAGAAGGCTAAAAGATTGGTCGAAAATAAACATGATGTGGTTATTATACTCGATTCCATAACGAGACTTTCTAGAGCGTATAACTTGGTAGTTCCAGCGAGCGGAAAAATACTTACGGGCGGAGTCGATTCGAACGCATTGCATAAACCGAAAAGATTTTTCGGAGCTGCGCGAAATATCGAAGAGGGCGGTTCTCTTACGATAATCGCATCCGCTTTGGTAGACACTGGAAGCAGAATGGACGATTATATTTACGAAGAGTTTAAAGGCACGGGAAATATGGAACTTCATTTGGATAGAAAATTTGCAAACCGAAGATTATTCCCAGCGATAGATATAGATTCTTCTTCGACTCGGAGAGACGATTTGCTTATGACGGAAGAAGAGCTTGCCAAAATGCGACTTATAAGAAACTTACAGAGCCAAAATATAAATGTTGACGAATACGGATTTATGGAAAAAATTATCGATAAAATGAATTCCACCAAAAACAATTTCGAATTTCTTAAATTATTAAATTCGTAAATTGAGGATTTAATATGTCCGAAGATTCTTATAATAATTCTAAAGATAAAGAATTATTTGAGTTTTATTTGGAACATGGATATTTTCCCGAAGATTCAAATTCAAAAAATAATTTTAAAAAGAATTTAAAAGATAATTTAAAAAATAAAATCAAAAAAAATATTAATAAAAATAATATAAAAAATTATAATGATAATAATTATACCGAAGAAGACAGAGAGATGTTTTTGAACGCCGTTAAAAATCTCAATTACTCGAATCATATAAAAAATATTTATAACGATAAAAAAGTTTATTCCAAATTCAAGCCAAATCTAAAAACCGTAAAACCTCAAGATAGTTTAGATTTGCATGGACTCACGAGAGAAAGAGCGTTGCAAAGTATAAAAAAATTTATTTTCGAGGCTAAAAAAAATAATTTGAAAGTAGTTTTAATAATTCATGGAAAAGGATTTAGAAGCGAAAATAAAATAGCGGTTTTGAAAGATTTGGTGGAATATTATTTAGCCACAGAAGGCAAATATTATATAAAATACTCGGCGGAAGCTCCAGCAAGGCTCGGCGGAAGCGGCGCAAAATTAATTTATTTGTTATAGCTTGTTGTTCAATAATATATCTTCAAGTTTTTTATTCGTATAAAAATCGGATTTCACTTTTGAGACTATATCCAAAGTCGTTTTTTTAGGTATTTTCAAAACTTTTCCCGTAAATAAATCGTAATTATTTTTCATAAGTTTTAAGGTTTCGTAGCCCATCATTACCGAAAGCAAACAGAAGCGTCTATATCCTTGAGCCTTTTTTTCTATACTCGTAATATATTCTATGGAAGGTTTGAATTCGTTATTTGCGCTTTCAATCATTTTACCCAAAACCTCGAGCGATTTATCCATATAAGCCGTGTCTTCAAAATAAGGAGCGGGATTTTCGTTGTCGAAAAGAGAGGATGGCCAGAATATTCTTTTTTCTTTATAATCCGTTTTTGCGTCTTTTATTATATTAATCTTTTGTAAAAATATTCCAAGTTTTTTAGCTTTTTCTCTGTCCAAATTAAGTCCGTCCGATAATCGAGTTAATTCTGTTAAATAAATTCCAACCGTTCCCGCGACATAATAACAGTAATCGGTTAAATCGTCAAAGTTTGAGATGGCATGGTCTTGATAATAAATCATTCCGTAGCCCATTTCTTTTAAGTAGGAAATAGACATATTTTTTATTTCAATCGGAAAGTTGAAAAACGATTTAAGGACAATGTCGATATTTTCTATAAGGATTTTATCGTTTTTGTTTATCGTTTTGCTTATTACAACTTTTTTGAAATTTTCTAAATTTTTTGTGTCGCCCGTTTTCAATATATTTACGAATCCCGTTATCAAAGTCTCTTTATCTTTAACTTCATGCATCGAATCTTCAATTGTGTCGATTATTCTCGCAAGCAAATATTGAACTTCCACTTTTATTTTTTTGTTTTTATCGAGCAATGGAATCGCCAAAGCGAAACTCCTTGAAACCAAATCGAGCAAATATTTTGTGGTAATTTTCTCTCCCATAATTTTTCCTTTATAAATATTTTTTTAATAACGATACGCAATAAACGGCTATTCCTTCTCCTCTTCCTACAGCGTCCATTTTTTCGTTCGTTTTAGCTTTTATGGAAATATTTTTTATATCAGTTTTCAATGCTTTCGCCAAACTCTCGCGCATAGAATCTATATAATCTCTCAATTTCGGTTTTTCGATTATAATCGTAATGTCGGTATTTGAAATCGTATATTTTTTTTCTCCCATAATTTTTGCAGTTTCTTTAAGCAATTCTATGGAGGAAATATTTTTATATTTATTATCGTTATCGGGAAAATGGCTTCCTATATCTCCCAAAGATAAAGCGCCGAATATGGAATCTATCAAAGCGTGAATTACCGCATCGGCGTCAGAATGTCCTTTTAATCCGAATTCGCTTTTAATTTCTATTCCCGCCAAAATTAATTTTCTATTTTTTTCAAATATATGGGAATCATAACCATGCCCTATTCTC
>NZ_SJDU01000138.1 GCF_005518285.1 Brachyspira catarrhinii
ATTTATTAAAATTCTTTATATAAAAATATCGGTTTATAAATTTATAAACTTTAATAAAATAATATTAAATTTCCTAAAATCTATTATCTAATTCAATTTTATCAAATTTACGACACAGTTGCGCAGAGCGAAAAAATGTCAACTACTTTTCATCATAAGCGAGCTTTAGACTTGGCAAGTCTTTTATATATTGTTATTGTAAAAAATCTAAATTTTATTATTGCTAAAATATAAAATTTATGATACAGTATTATTAACTTAAATTTTGGAGCTTGCTATGAAAAAATATATCCTTTTATTAATCATTTTATCAATCTTAATTATTCGATGTTCAAATGAAAGCGATAAATCTCAAACAAACATTGAAACTATTGAAACTACGGAAGAAACCATAGACGAACAATCGGATTATTTTTCTTATGAGATTGAAGAAGAAACGAATACGGTTAATACAGAAATTAAAGAAAGTAAAACGAATGAAATTAAAACCGTAAATAAAATTAATGAAACTAAAGAAAATGAAGTTAAACCCGTTTACGAAAAAGTAGATGAAAATATTGAAGAAAAAATTGATAATGAAATTACTGACGAAAATAAAATTGACAATATTGAAAAAATCGTTTATATATCCAAAACGGGCAAAAAATATCATGTCGAAAATTGCAGAACTTTAAGAGCCGAAAAAGAAGCTATAGATTTGAACGAGGCTATAGAAATGGGATACGAGGCTTGCAAAGTTTGCAAGCCCGATAATATCGTTGTAAATAATTAATAAATTTATTCTCCAATATCCTCCAAAGCGTCTCCGATATTTCCGACAGTTTCAACGCTCGCCTCGTCTTTCGCTTTATAATCTTTAAGCGGAATTCTGTTTCTTATCGCCGCATAAACGGTAGGAACGATTACCAAAGTAAACATTGTCGAAACGGAAAGCCCGCCAAGTAAAGCGATTGACAAAGGTTTATACATTTCGTTTCCTTCTCCGCTCGCCAAAGCCATAGGAAGAAGTCCTAATATTGTGGTTAAAGAAGTCATCAAAACTGGGCGTAATCTTCTTGGTCCAGCAATCAATGCCGCTTTGTCCCCGTTAATCTTTTTTTCATGCATTAATTGATTCATATAATCGATTAGAACGATTCCGTTATTTACGACTACTCCGATTAAAACGATTATTCCAATTCCGCTATAAACGCTTAAAGTTTGTCCAGTGATTAAAAGCAAACCGATAGAACCCGCAAATCCGAAAGGAATCGCCAAAGCTATAACGAAAGGGGCAATATAAGATTCGAATTGAGTAGCCATAACCGCGTAAACCAAAACTAAAGCCAAAATAACCGCCTGCAAAAGTTGCGCGAAAGCGTCTTGCATATCCTCGTAATCTCCCGAATAATTTATGCTAAATCCCGGCGGAATATATATTTGAGAGTTGATAGCCGATTGAATGTCTTCCACTATTTGATTTATTGGTCTGCCGTATCCCGAAGCTCTCACTTCCGTAAGTCGTCTATTGTCTTTTCTATCAATAGCCGTAGGTCCGTAAGTTCTCTCTATATCGGCGATTGAAGAAATTGGAACCATTCCCGCAGATGTCGGTATCATCATTCTTCTGACATCGTCCACATTGATTCTGTCTCTTTCTTTAAGCCGAACTTCAATATCTATATCCGTCACATCCGAACCGTCTGGAGTTATGGTAGTCGCCGTAGTTCCACCAAATCCCGTTCTTATAGCGGTGGCAACAGTATTGGCGTTTAATCCCATTTTTGAAGCCAAATCTCTATTTATCGATATATTTATTTCTGGATTCGAGTCGTCTTCTCCCAAACGAGCGTCTCTCACTCCTCTAACTTCGCTTATAACTTCGATTATTCTATTAGCTATATCGTTTCCTCTCGACAAATCGTCTCCGATAATTTCTATAGATATTTCTCCCGAAGCTCCTCCGCTTCCCATTCTCATAGCCGTATAATTAACGGGATTTATATTTATATTCGCGGGATAGTTTACAAGCCGATTTCTCGCTATCTCCATATATTCGTTTATACTCAAATCTCTTCCTTCGCTTCTGCGTCTGAGCATAATATTTACTTCCGACCTATTGGCGTCCGAACCGTTATAAACCCTCGAAGCGAAATAATCTAAATCTTCTCCAGCAGCTTCAACAAGGTCCGCTTCCATGCGTTTTGTGAAAGATTCCGTTTGTTCCATGCGAGTTCCAACGGGCATTCTAATATTTACTCTAAATTGCCCTTCGTCCGAAACGGGAAAACCTCCCTTGCCTATAAATATTAATCCTATTATTATAACGACAAAAACTATTATTAAAGTCGGAATCAAAACTCTATTTTTATGATTAACCGAATAATCGAGTATTTTATTATAGACAAAATTAATTTTTGAATGAAAATATTTATCAAAAAAGCTTTCAAAACGAGCCAATCTTTTTGATTTCTTTCCCGTGATTAATCTCGCTCCAAGCATCGGAACTATAGTCAAAGCGACTCCGAGAGAAGCTATCATCGAAACCGTAACCGTAATGCATAAATCTCTAAACATTTGCCCCGTCTGTCCTTGAACGAATAGAAAAGGCAAGAATACGGCGATTGTCGTTAGAGTTGACGCCAAAATAGCGAGAGATACCGTATAAGTTCCTTCTATTGCCGCCGAATATTTTCCATATCCGTTGTTTCTATAGAAAAATATATTCTCCAAAACGACTATCGAATTATCAACCATCATTCCAATTCCTAAAACTAGTCCCGCCAAAGAAATTATATTTAATGTCACTCCTACAAAATACATAATCGTAAAAGTGATTATTATCGACATTGGAATGGAAATAGCGATTATCGAAACGGTTCTGAAATTCCATAAATAAATCATAAGAATTATAACGGCGAAAAGTCCGCCCTGCCAAGCCGTATCCAAAACTCCCGCTATGGCTTGATTTACCGTATCCGCCGTATTAAACACTATTCTGCATTCTATTCCTTCTGGAAGTTGTAAATTATTAAGCTGTTCTTTTACCGCTCTGTCTACCGCGACTGCGTTTCCTCCCGATTCTTTATTTACCGCTATAGCTACGGCTGGAGTGCCAACCATAGTCATTTTATCCATATTATCGTTATAACCGTTATAAATTTCTGCGACATCTCTTAATCTAATTGGAACATTATTTTCTTTCAAAGCCACTACGACATTTCCTATATCGTCCAAATTCTTAAACTCTCCCGTTGTTCTTAATATATATTTATAAACGCCTTCGTAAGTTTGTCCGCCCGCAAGATTTTGATTTTCTATTGATAAAATTGAAACTATAGAATTAATATCGAGTCCGTAAGCCTGAAGTCTATTCATATCGACATCGACTTTTATTTGACTTTGAAGTCCTCCTCTTATTTCGGCTCTCGCCACTCCTTGCGCCTGTTCTATTCTATCGACTATTTGAGTGTCGACATAATTATATAAAGCGGCTAAATTTTCTGTTCCATAAAAGAATATATACATTATTGGAATCATATCGGTTGAAAATTTGAATACTCTCGGACTTTCCGCATCGTCTGGCAAAGAACCTTTTACTATATCCAAAGCCTCTCTAATATCCGCCGCGGCGTCCGACAAATCGCTTCCCCAATTAAACTCTATATTGACTCTCGATTCTCCTTCTTCCGATGACGATGTGATTGTTTTAACATTATTTACCGAAGCTACCGCTCTTTCGATAAGTCTGGTAATCGATTTTTCTATTTCTTCTGGTCCCGCGTTATCGTATTGAGTTACGATAGTTATATAAGGAACTTCCATATTTGGCAAAAAATCTATAGCCAATCTCGATAAACTTATAAAACCTAAAAGCAAAACCGCAATTATTCCCATAAAAACGGCTACGGGTTTTTCAACGCAAATCTTTATAAAACCTTTCATTTTATCCTCCAGATTTTTAATTTTTTTAATCAAATATTTTATTAGAAATTAATTTTTGAAAATTATAGCATTAAAGTATACTCGAAAGTCAATATAAAAATTTGAAAAAATATAAAAAAATTATTAGAAAGAATTATTTAAAAAATATTTAATTCGTTAAATAGTTTTAAGATTATCTCGCTTATAATATACGCGAAATAATCTTAAATTGAGAAAAAAAATGAAAAAAATTTATTTTGATATAATATCGGTTTATTTTGTTTTATAATGAGCGGAATATTCTTCATCCGATTGATATAATTTTATTTTCTTTTTTAGAAGTTCCAATCCTTCGTTCATAGCTTCTATTACTTCTTCCAATTTTTCCTTTTCTTTTATGAGAAGTTTTAATCTTTTTTCTTTAGTTTTATTTCCCATACTGCATAGTTTTACATATCGCTTTATGCTTTTTAAACTCATGCCGCTTTTTTTCATGCATTGCGAAACTCTCACCCATTTGCAATCTTCTTCGGAGTAAATCCTAATGCCTTTTTCGTTTCTTTCTACTGGAGGAATAATTCCCAATTCTTCGTAGTATCTTAATGTATGTTTGCTAATATTTAACTTTTCGCTTACTTCAGATATATTCATTTAATTCTCCGATTTTTAACGATATATAATTTATCGTAAAAAATTATTTTATATAAACGATTATATCATTAAAGCATACTTTAAAGTCAATATAAAAATAAGATTTATCTATTTTCAAACGACTATAAAAACTTGGAATTTTTTATTTAAAATTAAAAAGGGGAATAAAATATTTACTCCCCTTAACCTCCTTAAATTAAGAAATTAATCTAATTTTTCTCCCAAAACTTCTCCGTTATTGGATATATAGATTTCTCTTCTATTATCCAAACTTATCTCGTAGCTGCTATATTGTTTTTGAATTTTCAATATGCTCGCTTGCGGATATTTTTGTTTGAGAGCGTTTGCAACGGCGTTAGGCAATAAAGTTTGAGCCAAAGGCTTATAAGGAGATTTTATTTCTTTCCAATCTCCGTTTATAAAGAATTCAATCTCAATTCCGCTTTCCAAAGCCGCTTCAAAGTCGTTTCTGTTTTGTTCCGCGTAAACTATAGGGTCGTTCGGAAAAGACTTTTTAATAAAATCTTGCGCCGCTTTAGGCAAACCTGACGGCTGTATAACTACTCCAGCCATCGCGTTCAAACTCATTACGGTCATTGCCGTAGCCACTAAAAATATTTTTTTTACTTGATTTGTCATAGCAAATCCTCCATTGTGATTTTTAATTATATTTATATTATAATCGGAATTTAATTATTTGTCAATATATTTTACACTAAAATTTATTAATTTTTACTATATTTAGAAAAAAGTAATAATTAAAATAATACAAATACTACAATTTTTAGGGTTAGAAAAATATTTTTAATTTGAAGTAAGCGATTTTTTACAAAATTTGATTGTTTAATATGAAAAATTGAAAAAATAAGTGGGGTTTTGGAATCTTTAGGAACTATTTGGGAAAAATATTATTTCTATAGCAAAAAATTACGCGTTCTATATTTTTAGTTATAAATTTATAATAAAAAATTTAATTAAGCGGGAACTTTTTTAAATTATATTCGTCTAATAATATATCAACAAAAAATAAATAACAGGAGATTAAAAATGAATTTTAATTTTTATATGCCAAGCAGAGTTATATTTGGAAAAGGCAGTTTAAATAATCTGCATAAACAAAAATTGCCGGGCAAAAAAGCTTTAATAGTAACTGGAGGAACTTCGATAAAAAAATTCGGTTATTTGAAAAGATTGGAAGAACAACTCGACAAATCGAATATATCGCATGTTTTATTCG
>NZ_SJDU01000139.1 GCF_005518285.1 Brachyspira catarrhinii
TAGTTGCAAAGTTAATTTATAGTTAACCGAATTGCCTGGGTTCATAGCTACGAGTTGTTTATCTTTTCCGTTTACTTTCAAAAAATATCTTCTCTTTTTATGATTATAAGAAATTTTATCTTTTATTATTTGATAATAAGCGTTTTGATGAGTTAGTCCTATTACTATAATATAATCGTTATTGTAAGCGGGATTTATTCCGTTAAATTGAAAGCTATTATTTTTTAATCCTTTCCTTGCTGTTTTTACTTCAATTTTTATTCCGTTTGATAAAATATCGTATTCATCATGAATTACTTTTTGTTTATTATCCATTGCAATATTTTCTTCTTTAAATATCGCTTTTACAAATTCTTCACCTATTTGCCCGATAGCGTTTCCTTCAAAAAAATCTATTTTAGAAAAAATTCCTTCGTTATCTTTTGAAGAGCGTATTTCATTATATTTATCTTCAATTATATTTTGTAATATTTTATTTATATTCATTTTCAAATCCCTTGTCTTCCAACAATTTATAAATATGAGATTTGCCAATATGTCTGCATCCGTTCGTGGCTATACTCGAATATTTATTCCAATCGGCAGTTTTAAATAAAGCGTCCAACTTTTTTATCATTCCGTTATTTTGCGTAGTGTATATAATCGCAATTCCGCTTTTATATTTTACCGAGTTAAAATCTTTAACCACATTATTGTCTTTGAAAAAAGTAGAAGATAAATAATAATTCGCTTTCTTATTAAAAATCCATTCCTTTCCGCATTCTCTATTTTTCGCCAAAGAAACCGTCACAACTTTAAGCAAATTATTAAACGGCTCGACTTTTTCTTTTTGATTATACCAGCAGAATTCTTTTTTTAGATTATTATAATTTTTGCTCCAAATCTGAAAACAACATTTAATATCTTTTTCTTTATTTCCGATATAAAAAGAATTTTCGGGCAAAACTTCTTCGTATAATAAACTAAAATTTTTTACTCGATACCTTATCGAACCTTTGCCCAAACTTTGAAAAAACATCGGAAGTATAAAAGCTACGAATTCGGCTTTCTCCGAATGTTCTATAAATTTCAAAGCTAAAACTCCTCTATGTCCAAAAGGCGGATTTCCTATGACTATTAAAGGTTTTTCTGGTAATTCGTAATTTAAATAGTCGGATAATATCGTGTCGTAATTTGTTTGTTTAATATCTATTCCTATTTTATTTTTTGGAAGCAATTTATAAAAACTCCCGTCTCCAACGCTCGGCTCAATCCAAGTATATTTATTTATCTTTTCGTATTTGGAAATAATCTCGCAAGTTTTTTTGTAGAGTCGTTCGGATATTTCGGGCTTCGTAAAATATTCGTCAAAATAATTTTTAGAATTCGACTTCATTATATTTCCGTTCACATATTTTAAGCTCATTTTCAATCCGATTTAATTTACTAAAATATTTGAGCCAGCAGGGGTTCGAACCCGGGACCTGATGATTAAGAGTCATCTGCTCTACCAACTGAGCTACTGGCCCACACAAAAATTATATTATTGAAAGGAGGAATTATTTGGGCCAGCAGGGACTTGAACCCCGGACCCGATGATTATGAGTCATCTGCTCTAACCGACTGAGCTACTGGCCCCCAAATTAGTCTTTATATGATAACATATATAAAAAAAAAGTCAATAGTTTAATTTAATAATTTAATATAAATAAGAAAATTTATTTATTTAATGTAAAAGTAAAAATATCCTTGCAATAAATACCAAATAATATATCTTTTTATATTAATGAAATTTGAAAAATATTAAATTAAATATAAACTAATTGTAAGGATTTCAAATATAAGGAATTTAAAATGCAAGAAAAAATTAAAGAACTTAAAAATAGAAAAGAAAAAATAGAGGAAGCGGGCGGTAAAGAAAAAATAGAATCGCAACATTCAAAAGGGAAATTGACTGCAAGAGAGAGAATTTTACAATTATTGGACGAAAATACTTTTTGCGAAATAGACGCTTTTGTCGAACATAGATGCGCCGATTTCGGAATGGAAAAAATGAAAATCGCTGGCGAAGGCGTTGTGACGGGATACGGAAAAATTAACGGAAGGCAAGTTTGCATTTACGCTCAAGACTTCACCGTTATTGGAGGCTCTTTAGGGCAAATGCATGCGGCTAAAATCTGTAAAGTGCAGGATATGGCGATTAAATTGGGTTGTCCATGCATTGGAATAAACGATTCTGGTGGAGCGAGAATTCAAGAAGGAATTGACGCTTTAAGAGGATATGGAGATATTTTTTATAGAAATGTTCAAGCTTCGGGAGTCATTCCTCAAATATGCGTTATTATGGGACCTTGCGCGGGCGGAGCGGTTTACTCTCCAGCTTTGATGGATTTTATTCTTATGACGGATAAAACCGCGAATATGTTTATAACGGGACCTCAAGTGGTTAAATCGGTGACGGGAGAAAAAGTAAGCGCCGAAGAATTGGGCGGAGCTTTGGTTCATAGTCAAAAATCGGGAGTCGCTTCTTTGATGTTTCCCGATGAAATATCCACACTCGAAGGAGTTAAAAAACTTCTTTCTTATATTCCTCAAAATAATTTGGAAGATGTTCCATTTGAAGAAACGGGCGATTTTCCAAACAGAAACGACAGCGAATTATCGAATATTCTTCCCGACCAGCCCAACAAACCTTACGATATTAAAGATATTATCAAAAGCGTAGCCGATAACGGAGAATTTTTTGAATTACAGCCTTTATTTGCAAAAAATATAGTTATATGTTTCGCTCGTTTTGACGGAAAATCCGTTGGAATAATAGCTAATCAGCCGAATGTTATGGCGGGAGTTTTGGATATTAACGCGGCGGATAAGGCGGCTCGCTTCATAAGATTCTGCGACAGTTTCAATATCCCAATAATTACTTTAGTCGACACGGCGGGATATTTGCCGGGAGTAGGACAGGAACATAACGGAGTTATAAGGCATGGCGCGAAACTTTTATACGCATACTCGGAAGCTACAGCCCCTAAAATTACTTTAATAATAAGAAAATCCTACGGAGGCGCTTATATTGCCATGTGTTCGAAGCATTTGGGAGCGGATATAGTTTACGCTTGGCCTTCCGCCGAAATTGCAGTTATGGGACCGGACGGAGCTGCTAATATAATATTCAAAAAAGAAATAGAAAACGCGGAAGATTCAAAAAAAGCGCGAGCGGAAAAAATAGAAGAATATAAAAAAGAGTTTGCAAATCCTTATAGAGCGGCGGTTAGAGGTTATGTTGACGATATTATAGAGCCAGAATATACGAGAGGCTATTTGATAAACGCTTTGCATCTTTTGGCAAGCAAGAGAGAAAAACGACTTCCAAGAAAACATGGAAATATACCTTTATAAAAGTTTAAATTTAATTTAAGGAGAAAATAATCATGGAACATAGCGCGGCGATTACTATTTTTGGAATCATATCCGTTTTTATTGCGGCTTTGGTTTTTTATATTTTATCAATATTTTTGGGATTATTATTCAAAAACAGAAATGTAAAGGCAGAAGAAGAGATAATAAAAGTTATCGAAGAGAGCAAAACGAAAGACGAAGATTTGCTTGACGATACGGAACTTGTCGCTGTAATAACGGCTTCAATATCCGCGTATACGGGGAGCGGTAGATTTGTAATAAAATCGATAAAAGAATCGAAAACTCCAATATGGGGAATGATTGATAGATTGGGCGATAACATATAAATAATAGATAATAAATAAAATAATAGGAGAAACTATGATTAAACAATATAAAATAACCGTAAACGGAAAATTATACGATGTTTCCGTAGAAGAAGTAGGAGAAATTTTAGGCGGAGTTCATGCCTCAAAAAGCGTGTCTACTTTTGTAAATCCAAATAATGCGACTAATACAAATAATGAAAAACAAATAGCGGAAAAACCGCAAAGCGCTATCCCGATAGACGAAAACGCGATTTCCGTTAAAGCGCCGATGCCTGGGACAATTTTATCATTCACGGTATCGGTTGGAGACGAAGTTTCCGAAGGACAAGTTGTGGCGATACTCGAAGCGATGAAAATGGAAAACGAATTAACCGCTCCAGCATCTGGAAAAGTTAAATCGATTCATGTGGAAAAAGGCTCTTCGGTTATCGAGAATCAAGTTATATTACAAATAAGTTAAAATATTAAGGCAAGATTTATGAATAGAATTTTAGGTTTGGATTTGAATAATTTAATTGCGGGATTTTATCCTCCTTCTTTCGCTCAAATTATAATGATGCTTTTGGGCGCTTATTTAATATATATGTCGATTTATTATAATAAAAAGCCTCTCCTTCTTCTTCCAATGGGAGTCGCAATTTTGGCGTCAAATATGCCTTTGCCGAGAATGACAACCGAAGTCGTAAACGGTTTTTTAGGATTCATATATAGCGGAGCGGATTCTGGCGTTTATTCTATTTTGGTATTTTTTGCCGTTGGAACTATGGTTGATTTGGGACTCATTTTAGCGGACCCGAAAAATTTCTTTATAGGCGCAAGCTCGCAAGTCGGAATATTTATAATTTTTTATATCATGAGTTCTTTAAGCGTATATTTAAATTTGGGAGACAATATTGCGGCGGCGACTTCCATTATAGGAGCGGCTGACGGTTCGCTTGCAATGTATATGGCTTCTTTAATTGCCGAGCCGAGATATTTTGCTCCGATAGTAATCGCCGCTTATTTGTATATGGAACTTCTGCCTATTTTACAAATAACCGTAATAAAATTTATGACTACTAAAGAAGAGAGAAAAATTTCTATGTCATATTTGAGGCATGTTTCGAGAGGAGAGAAAATTATATTTGCCGTTATATCAATCGGATTTTGCGGAATATTTTTATCGAATTCTTTTCCGCTTATAGCCGCTTTACTTTTTGGAAGCATATTGAGAGAGTCCGATATAATTAAAAATTTTTCCGTCAATTTGCAAAAATCTTTAAATGGAATTCTCACAATGCTTATAGGAATAGCCGTAGGTTCGCAAGCGACTGCGGAAACTTTTATAACTTTCAATACTTTTATTATATTTTTCTTCGGTTTGCTTTCTCTTATTTTAAGCACGGTTATTGGAATTCTTGTGGCAAAGATAATGAATATTTTAACTGGGGGCAAGGTAAATCCAATAATCGGTTCGGCGGGATTGAGCGCTTTTCCGATTCCCGCTTGGGGCGCGCATATTTACGGGCAGGAAAACAGTTCTTCAAATTGTCTGCTTTTGCATGCGATGGCTGTAAATATTTCGGGTATAATATCTGGCGCCGTTGCGGTTGGAATATTACTCGCTTTTTTTCATTAATTTTTTAGCTATCGCCAATAAGTGCGATTTAAACTATTGACATATTTTTTAATTTATGTTATATTTTACCTAAATTAAAGTTAATAAATATTAGATAACTTAAATATGGTTAGTAAAAATTACTATAAATTAGCATACTATAATTTCGTTAAGCAAAGCAAAGCCATTATTATATCTTTTAACTAATAATTTAAATTTTTATATATCGCAATTTTTTAAGACATTTAATTTTTTAAGTGTCCGCTTTCGTTTTGCAAAAAATCAATTTGCAATTCTTAATAACAATGTGGCTTTAGCCCATTGTGTTAACAATTTAGAAAAAAACACGCAAGGGGTTAAAACCCCTTGTTATAAGAAGTGGATTGCCACGCCTTCGGCTCGCAATGACAATTATTTTTACTCGTCATTGCGAGGCTTTGCCGAAGCAAT
>NZ_SJDU01000014.1 GCF_005518285.1 Brachyspira catarrhinii
AACGGCTACGGGAGACCCAGCAACGGATTTAACGGACGCTTACTATAAAGGCGCTATTTCACTTACATCCCATAGCGTAAATGCAACAAGCGGAATTACTAAAGAAGAATTAGAAAATTCTATTTTAAGTTCAAGTAATATGGCATTTTATTTGAATATTACAAATAATAATTTAACATGGGCAGACTATCATATTGACGAGTTCGAGGTCGTAACTGATGAACAAGTGCAACAGTCTCTTGAAAGTCGTGTCCCTGTTCAACTGTTAAAATCTGGTTCTAAATATTCCGTGAGCGAAGTAGCCGATTATAGTAGCGATGAAGGTTATATAAATAAATTATATATAGAGTTTACTATCTCTGGCGACAATATATTAATTACATATATATATATATGGAGTATCAGCGGATTATGTGGTAGATGGGGTAAATTATAAATATAGTTATAAAACTACTTACGAGGGAACTTTGACTAATTATACTCCCACTACTTCTGGAAGTTAATATAGTTTTTGTTTAAACTTCTTAAGATTAAAAGACATCGCAATAAGCGGTGTCTTTTTTATTTAATAGTCGTTGCGAGGCTATTTTATAGCCGAAGTAATCTATTTAAATTGGATTGCTACGACTTTTGCCGCACAATGACGGTAAAATACTTGCCATTACGAGCGACTGATAAGGAAGAGAAGTAATCTACAAAAAAGAAAATTTATTATTTTGGATTGTTCGCCGTATTCGGGCAAAAGTCTCATCAGAGCTTTGCAATGACTAAATTTATTCAATAATCAACCTATCGGAATTCCATTTTCGCAATCTTCATTAATAGTCAATAATGCCACTTCTCCATTTTCTTTTACCGCGCCCAAAATTAAACATTCCGAGAAAAAATTCGCTATTTGTTTTTTAGGAAAGTTTACGACAGCGACTATTCTTTTCCCTATCAAATCCTCTTTTTTGTATAATTTTGTGATTTGAGCCGAAGAGACTTTTATTCCCAAACTTCCGAAATCTATCTTCAATTTATAAGCGGGCTTTTTTGCCTGTGGAAAATCTTCCGCTTCGATTATAGTTCCCGTTCTTATATCTAAAGCCGAAAAATTATCGAAAGAGCATTCTTCTTTTATAGAGTTCATTTTAAATCCTTTTAAATTTTTTATTATTATAATTATACAATAGTTTTATATATATTTAAATTTATTTTGTTTACATATAAAATAAAAGTTAATAAAAAATATTAACGAATAAAAATTATAAATACAAGGCATATAAATGAAAAATAAAAAAATAATTATAATAGGGGCGGGACTTTTGCAAGTTCCAGCTATACAGATAGCTCAAGATATGGGATTATATACAATCGTTTTTGATTATAATAAAGACGCGCATGGAATGAAAATAGCCGATTTGCCAATGGTTGTTTCGACTCGAGATGTTGACGGAAGCGTTAGAGCGGCGCGGGATTTAAGCAAACAGATGGAAATAAACGGAGTAATCACGGTTGGAACGGACGCGTCAACCACAGTAGCCGCAGTCGCAAACGCGCTCGGACTCCCTGGAAATAGATTTGAAGACGCTTACGCCGCCTCGAATAAAATCAGAATGAGAGAGAGATTCAAAAAAAATAATGTTCCGCAACCAAATTTTTTCCCCGTTTGGAATTACGAAGAAACTATCGAAGCGTTTAGACATTTGAATAAACCTGTCGTTTTAAAACCCGCCGACAATATGGGAGCGAGAGGAGTAATGAAAGTGGAAAACGAAAGTGATATACTTGCAGCTTTTAATAGAGCGAAAAGTTCTTCTCCTTCTGGCGAGGTTATAATAGAAGAATATATGGACGGTCCCGAACTTTCGATAGATATGCTTATATACGATAACGAAATTTATGTTACGGGAGTAGCGGACAGAATAATAGAATATCCGCCATTTTTTATAGAAACGGGACATATTATGCCTTCCAATTTGGATAAAGATAAAATAGACGATGCGATTAAAGTTATGAAGGACGGAATAAAAGCGCTTAATCTAAAAATCGGAGCGGCTAAAGGAGATATTAAAGTAACAAAAAACGGCGCTATGGTTGGAGAAATTGCCGCAAGATTGTCGGGCGGATTTATGAGTGCGTATACTTATCCTTTATCGACTGGAGTCAATTTGATTAAAAACGCGATAGAAATAGCCTTGGGAAATCCTCCGAGCGACTTAAAACCAAAATGGAATAAAGTTTCTGTGGAAAAAGCATTTTTGCCGGGAACGGGAATAATTGAATCCATAGACGGAATTGAAAAAGCAAAAAATATAAACGGAATTAAAGAAGTATTTATAAAAACTAAAGTTGGAGATATACTCGTTCCTCCGACAAATAATCTCGATAAAGCTGGAAATGTTATCGCCGTTGGAAGCACGAGAGACGAGGCTATAGCGATTGCAAATAAAGCGATTGATTCCGTTCATTTTAGATTAACGGACGAAAAAAACTTGACTATGGAAGAGATAAAGAGATTGGCTCAAGAAAAATTGGCTTCAAAATTTAATCTTTCTTATTTGTTTAGATATTGCACGGATGAAGAAACGGGACTTTCAAATTATATTTTCTGCCCGAATATAATTCATGAAGAAAAACCGATAAAATTAGAAACTACGATTTTCAATACTCATGTCGCTCAACCTATAATAATCGACACAATTCATAATCTTAAAGACGCTTTAGACGGAATAATGGATATAAGAGAATATTATCAAATAACGATGGATGTCGCTTCGAGCTGCGAAGTCCTTGCAATTTTAAACGATTTTAATAACGAGGAATTATTCGAACTTTCAATTAAAATAATCAAAGAGCATAAAAGAGGAATAATCATGCTAAACGGCAATAACTCCGAAGAAGTTTTGACGCATAGAGCGAAAGAATCTCAAAAAAACGGAGCATGCGCGGTAGGAATAGATTTGTCGTATTGTTATGATATTAATTCTATAGAAAAAAATAAAATATTTATAAAAACCGAAAAAGAATTGAATAATTTAAGAAAAAGTTTGGAAATTCCGCTTATAATAAAAGGCTTGTCAAACGATAAAGATATAGAAAATATATTTAATAAGAATATAAATAATCTATATTTTTCAAATAATAACAAGTATTTATTAAAAGGTATAAAAAAAGTTTCCGATACTATAAATAAGATTGCATTAAATTTACATGGCAGTCGTCATAAACCTCAAATAAACGCGCTTGCCGAATCTCCAAGATTTGGAAGCGATTTGTTTAAGTATTTTACGCTTGGAGCGAACGCCGTTTGTATAACGGAAGAGAGTTTTATCGCAACTGTGAGTAAAGGCAGAAAAGGTTTGGAGTATATGATATATTCCAATAAAGAAGAACTTGAAAAAATGATGAAAGTTTTTGGGAAATCGGAATTAAAATTCGACAGCGATATTATTTATAGAAATTAGGCGGCTTTATGGAGTCAAAAAAAATTAATTTATCGAAATCGTATTTATACGGATTTTTTGCTTCTATGATATGCGCATTGATATATAGCGCAGTATTTATTCCGATTTATATTCTTTTAATATCTTCCAATCCTCAAAATTTTTTCGTATATTTATTATACACTCTCGATATTTGGGTTTGGATTTGGATTGCGGTTTCAATATTATACGCTTTTATAATAGTTTTGATGTTTAATATAGAAAACGATTTTATAAACGGGGCGAGCAATTTTTTATTTTTTATCGTGACATCGGCGATAGTTTTGCTTTCTTTAAGCTATATTCCAGAAATACAAAAGATTTTATACAGAGGAGAATATACTTTTTATTTTGTAATACTTTCAGTAGCTTTATTTTTTATATCTATACAACTTACTTATTCTATAAAAAAAATGATAGTTTTCATGTATAAAACAATTATTTATAATTTGGGATACGAAAACGAAAATAACGAAGAATTTGGAGAAGAAAACATTAACAATGTTGAATCGGAAATATTTTTTGACACTCTAAAAAATATTATTTCTTTTTCACAAAGACATGAATACGCTATAGGACTTATCGGTTTTAAAATATCAAACCATAAAAAAATAATGGAAAAATGCGGAGATTTGGGTTATAAAAATATTAAAGAAGAATTGATAAAATTTATAAAACAAAATTCGAGGACGGGCGAAAATCAATGTTTGATAGAAAATAACACGATATACGCTTATATTTATTCGGACGAGGAAGACGCTTGGAAAACCATTAGAAGATATTTTAAGGGATTAAAGAATTATAATTTTGAATATAACGGCGAAAATATCGATATTGAAATAACTATGGCGATAAGCGGTTATGACTTTTCAATTAATAAAATGAATAAAATATCGACTTTTGTGATTAAAGATAATTTGATTTCCAAACTTCAAGAGGCTTTGATTGAAGCGGAAGAAACGGATAATCCTGTCGTATTTTATGAAAAAGGAATATAATTGTGGAAGTTTCATTAATATTTATAATAATCTTTATAGTCATATTGGCTGTTTCTACTAATTATATAATTAGAAGCGGAACTTACGGAAATAAATTAAAAAGAATAACTCAATTATACAACGAAAATAATTATGACGCGGCTATGCGCGAGATAAACGAACTCGACCCTAAACATAAAAAAGAACCTTATATATTGTGGGTTAGCGCGAATTTATATTATAAACAGCAGCAATTTATACTAGCTATGGCGGCTTTGCAAAATATAATAGATTCGGGAGCTTATACGAAAGAAGTAAGTCAATTAAATGTGCGAGAATTTTTAGCGAAAATCTACGAAGAGACGGGAAATTATAAAAAAGCTATAGACGAATATAACGAAATAATAAGATTGAAAGACCAAGATTTTGATTCTTTATATAAAGCGGGAACTATTTCCTACGAAGCGGGAGAATGGGCT
This sequence comes from Brachyspira catarrhinii, assembly GCF_005518285.1. Lineage (GTDB taxonomy): Bacteria > Spirochaetota > Brachyspiria > Brachyspirales > Brachyspiraceae > Brachyspira > Brachyspira catarrhinii. Next base: position 4,924 of record NZ_SJDU01000014.1, read on the forward strand.
TTGGCTCAACAATATTTTAGTTTGGCGGTAGCTCGAAACGACAGCAATCCTCAATTACTTTATATGCTTGCAAATTGTTATTATCAAATGCGTTCTTATCATGCGGCTCAACAGCATATTCAACATGCTTTGGATTTGGACCCTACTAACGTTCAATATCATTTGCTTATGGGAGAGGTTTTATCGGCATCGAGAGATTTTCAAAACGCCGTTGTGGAATTGGAAATCGCTTACGGAAGCAATACTTTGGAAAATAAAGACGCCATTTCTTTACAGCTTGCCAATTCTTATTTCGAGCTTGGAAATTACGATAAAGCGAAAAGTTATTACGAGCAGGTTTTGAATAAAGAAGATATACCGAACGAGAAAGTGGTTGACGAAAGATATAGATACGCCGAGACTTTGGTAAAAAATAAGCAGTTTGAAAACGCCGTTCGACAGTGGGAAATAATAAAAGCGACAAGAAATATTTATTTGGATATAGACCATAAACTAAAAACCTACAGTTCGATTATCGCAAATAACGCTTTAAGAACCGCTTTGGAGATGGATGTTGTAGATTATTTGGAAAAACATTTTTATAGAGTGCTTACTTTGAACGGATATATAGTGACCGACCATAGCAAAAAATCCGATACTTTGGTATTTTTCGTTACGATAAAGAAATTCGGCTCGGAAGGACAATCTTATAAAAGCACATTCGCTCTCGATACTTCGGGCTATCCTATGAGGCAGGATACGGTTGACCAATTTGTAGATTACGCGAGAGTTTATAAAAGCGCGCACTCTTTCTTAATCAGTATCGGCGGTTTCGCTCCAAATTTAAAAACGGACGACACTATAGCGATAATAGAGCCAGACAGATTCGAGGCTATAATCGAAGGCGTAATATCGTTTAGCGATTAATTTATAATCTAATCTTTATAAAATTAAATAAAAAATCTATTGAAGTTTATCAAATTATTAATTATAATCTTCTTAAAATAAATAAATTTTATTAAATTTTATAAATTAAAGAAATCAAAAAATAGGAATTTTTATTTTATGGAAAAAGTTAATATAAGTCTTATCGGCGTTGGAAGAATGGGACAATTTCATCTCAATGTTATAAATCAAATAAACTCCGTCAATTTAACTGGAATTTACGATGCGGACGAAAAACATTTAAACGAAATTTCAAGCAAATATAATTTAAATAGTTTTAAAAGTTTGGACGATGCTATAGACAAATGCGATGCCGTTATAATTGCAAGTCCGACAAAATTTCATTTCGATATAGCGAAAAAATCCGTTCAAAAAGGAAAACATGTTTTAGTGGAAAAACCTATGACGGAAAATTTTATTCAAGCCGAAGAATTGGAAGCGATTGTAAAAGAAAAAAATATTATATTTCAAGTCGGGCATGTCGAAAGATTCAACGGAGCGGTTCAAGAATTGCATCATATAATAGAAAATCCTTATTTGATAGAGGCGAGAAGATTAGCTCCTTTCACTCCTCGCATAACCGATGTGGGAGTCGTATTCGATATTATGATTCATGATTTGGATATTGTAACTTCTTTGGTGAAAAAACCTATAATAAGATTTTCTGCGAGCGGGAAAAGAATAAAAACTAAAAACGAAGATATTGCGAGTGCGTTATTGGAATTTGAAGGAAATACAATCGCCACGATAAGCGCAAGCAGAGTGACGCAGGAAAAAATCAGAACTTTAGCGATTAGCACGGATGAGGCTCATTTTATATTGGATTACGCCACGCAGGATATTACTATACATCGTCAGGCGGCGAGTCAAAGCAAAATAAAAACTTCGATAGGAATAAATTATACTCAAGAATCGATAATAGAGAGAGTGTTTATTCACAGAGATAATCCGCTCAAATTGGAAGACGAACATTTTGCCAACTGCATATTAGGAAAAGATAAAAAATTGGTTTCGATAGAAGATGATGTCCGCACGATTAAACTTACCGAAGATATTTTAAATAAAATAAAAGAAACTTGGTAATAATTTTTTGTAATAATATTGACATTAAAATCTATTAAACTATAATTTAAATATATTTCAAATTGGAGAGAAAATATGTTAAAAAAAATTATTGCCTTATTTTTTGCTTTCATTATTTTATTAGTTTCATTTATAGGTTGTTCTGAAAACGAAACCCAAAAAGACGGGCAGCCTCGACTCGGAATAACGATTTACAGCTATAACGATAATTTTTTGTCTTTTATGAGAAGAAATATCGAATCGATGCTAACGGGTAAAGCTTCTTTTATTATGAACGATTCGGAAAACGACCAAGCGAAACAATACGACCAAATAGACGCGGCGATTCAAAGAAAAGTTGACGCTTTGGCTATCAATTTAGTCGACCCGATGTCAGCGAATATGGTTATCGATAAGGCGAAAGCTTCTGGAATTCCCGTGATATTTTTTAATATAGAACCTCGATTGGAACATATTATGAGTTACGATAAAGTTTGGTATGTCGGAACGAGAAGCAGAGAATCGGGAGATATTCAGGGAGAGATGGTATTAAACGCATGGAAGTCAAATCCTAAATGGGATAAAAACGGAGACGGAAAAATTCAATATCTTTTATTAAGAGGTTTGGCGGGACATCCAGATACGGAAGGAAGAACGGAAAGAATAAAAGCGGTATTGACAAATAACGGCATAGTTTTAGAACAGCTTGACGAACAAACCGCCAATTGGGATATTCTTCAGGCTCAAAATATAGCTAACACTTGGATAAAAAAATTTGGAGACAGTATAGAGTTTATTTTTTCAAATAACGATTCTATGGCTTTGGGCGCTTTAAAGTCCATTCAAGCGCAAGGCTATAATATAGGAAACGAAAATAAATTTATTCCAATAGTGGGAGTTGACGCTATTCCAGAAGTTATAGAAGAGATAAGAAAAGGCTCGATACTCGGAACTGTTTTACAAAGTCCTAAAGACCAAGCGAGAGCGGTTGTCGATATGGTTTTAAATGTCGCTTCGGGAAAAGATGTTTTGGACGGAACGGATTATACGCTTGACGATGTGAAAGCGGTTAGAGTTCCTTATAAAGCGATTACGAAAGAGAATATAGAAGAGGCTTTGGAGGCTTATAATTAAAATTATAATAAATACTTTATATAGAAATATAATAAAGTAGAAAAACTTGATTTAAAAATAAAAATGTATATACTTAATAATTAGAATATTAATTAAATTTATTTTCAAGGAGAATTTAAATCATGAGAAAATCTTTAATCTTTATTGTAAGCGCGATGCTTATAATATCCTCCGTTTTGATAATGTCATGCGGAGACAATGGCGGAACTACCGTGAGCGCGGACGCGCCGACTATCGGAGTTACAATATACCGATACGATGACAATTTTATGTCTTTCGTTAGAAGGAATATTGAAAGTCTTATTTCTGGAAACGCTCATTTGATAATGAACGATTCTCAAAACAATCAGGCTCAGCAAAACGACCAAGTGGATGTTATGCTAAACAGAGAGGCTAAAGCTTTGGCGATTAATTTGGTTGACCCTCAAGCGGCTCAAACTATAATCGATAAGGCGAAAGCGAAAGACATTCCCGTAATTTTCTTCAACAAAGAAGCGAGTCCTCAAGCTATGGCAAGCTACGATAAGACTTGGTATGTGGGAACTAAAAGCGAAGAATCGGGCGATATGCAAGGGCAGGTTGTGGTAAATACTTGGAGAGCGAATCCTTCTTGGGACAAAAACGGAGACGGAGTCATACAGTATGTTTTGATAAAAGGCGAACCTGGACATCCCGATGCCGAAGCGAGAACATCGCATGTAACGAAATATATAACGGAAAACGGAATCAGAGTTCAAAGATTGGAAGAATTAAACGCAAATTGGGATACTGCGAGAGCGAAAGATATTGTTGACGCTTGGATGCAAAAACATGGCGATAAAATAGAATTCATATTCTCAAATAACGATTCTATGGCTTTGGGCGCTTTGCAATCCATTCAGGCTTTGGGATACAATCAAGGCGACAATAATAAATTTATTCCAATCGTGGGAGTTGACGCTATTCCAGATATGTTAAACGAAATCAAAAAAGGCACGATTGTAGGCTCTGTTTTAAATGACGCTTTGAATCAGGCAAAAGCCGTTGTCGATTTGGCTTTGAATGTTTCGACTGGAAAAGAACCTTTGGAAGGAACGGATTGGACATTGGACGAAGTTAAAGCGGTTAGAGTTCCTTATGTTCCTATAACGATAGACAATATAGAAGTTGCAGAAAATACTTATAAATAAATTCTCATAACTTTAGGGGGTATTAAATTCTTTAATATCCCCGTTTTTTATATTATAAGTTTTAGTTGTAAGGAAAATGATTTATGAGTAATGATAAAAAAGTCATTCTTGAAATGAAAAACATCTCCAAACGATTTCCCGGCGTTCAGGCTTTGGATAACGCTCAATTAACCGTTAAAGAGGGCGAAGTTGTGGCTCTTATGGGAGAAAACGGAGCGGGAAAATCAACTTTAATGAAGTGTTTATTTGGAATTTATCATAAAGACGGCGGCGAAATATTTTTGGACGGAAAAGAGGTTAATTTTACATCTCCTAAACAGGCTTTGAATAACGGCGTGGCAATGGTGCATCAGGAATTAAATCAAGTGAGGCAGAGAAGCATCGCCGACAATATTTGGCTTGGAAAATATCCGACTAAATTGTTTATGGTTGACGAAAAAAAGATGTTTGACGCCACTAAAGAAATTTTTGATGATTTGGAAATTCCGTTAAATCCAAAAACTAAAGTAAATACTTTGTCAGTATCCGAAATGCAAATGGTTGAAATTGCAAAAGCGGTTTCCTACAATTCTAAAATATTGGTGCTTGACGAACCTACAAGTTCTCTAACCGAAAAAGAAGTTGCAAAATTATTCAAAATCATAAGAAAACTTCAGAGTAGGGGAGTCGGTATGATTTATATCTCTCATAAAATGGAAGAGATACTTCAAATTTCGGACGAAGTGACTATAATGCGAGACGGAAAATATGTGGCGACAACTCCGTCAAAGGATTTAACTACAGATATTATAATCAAGCAGATGGTTGGACGAGATTTGACTAATAGATTTCCTCCAAAAACCAATGCTCCCGCGGAAAACATTTTGGAGATTAAAAATTTTACGGCTTATTATCAGCCTTCATTAACCGATGTCAATTTTAATGTAAGAAAGGGCGAAATATTCGGAATTGCGGGATTGGTAGGAGCTAAAAGAACGGAAATACTTGAAAGCATTTTTGGTATGCGAACTTTATCGAGCGGGCAGATAGTCAAAAGAGATATGATGATAAAAAATAATACAACGAGAAAGGCTATAAAGCATGGTTTTGCGCTTGTGACAGAAGAGAGAAGACAGACGGGAATATTCGCTATGCTTTCTATTAATTTTAATTCGATTATAGCTAATATCGACAATTATAAAGGTAATTTCGGATTTTTGAATAATAAGAAAATGCATGACGACACGATGTGGGTAATAGACAGTATGCAAGTTAAAACTCCTTCGGAAAAAACTATGATACAGTCGTTATCGGGCGGGAATCAGCAGAAAGTTATACTCGGAAGATGGCTTTTAAGCGCTCCAGATATTTTAATGCTTGACGAACCTACTCGTGGAATAGATGTCGGCGCAAAATACGATATTTATAAATTAATTATAGATTTGGCTACGGAAGGAAAAACTATTATTATGGTAAGCTCCGAGATGCCCGAATTGTTGGGAATAACGGACAGAATAATGGTTATGAGTAACGGAAAGGTTGCGGGAATAGTCGATACGAAAGACACAAATCAGGAAGAGATAATGTCTTTGTCGGCTAAATATTTATGATTTAAAATTTATTTAAAATAAATTTTTTAAAATAATTAAAAAATAAAAAATAAGGAAAATATTATGTCGGAAGAAAAATCTAATCTTAAAACAATCAAAACTTTTATACTAAATAACGCGATATTTGCGGCTTTGCTTATAATATTAATCGGTATTATAATCAAAGAGCCTTCGTTTTTCAGGTTAAGCAATTTTTTAAATATATTCGCTCAAGCCTCGACTCGTATGATTATCGCGGTTGGAATCGGAACTTTGCTCGTCACTCAGGGAAACGACCTCGGAGCGGGCAGAGCGGTTGGACTTGCGGCAGTGGTGAGTGCGTCTTTGTTGCAATCGCTCGACAATCCGACAAGAATGTATCCTAATTTGCCTTTGCTTCCCGTTATTCTTCCAATACTTTTGGTTATGATTATACTTATGGTTTTCGGGCTTATAAACGGAATAATAATTTCAAAATTGTATGTGACGCCTTTTATTGCCACTTTGGGAATGCAGCTTATTCTTTACGGAGTGACAAGCACTTATTTTGACAGACCTCCTTACGGCGCGCAACCAATAGGCGGACTCGACCCGAGATTTACGAATTTGGCTCAAGGCGGAATAAGAATCGGAAACTATACGATTTCATATTTGATAATATTTGCCGTGATAATAACTCTTATAATGTGGGTTATTTGGAATAAAACGAAACTTGGAAAAAATATTTTTGCAGTCGGTGGAAATCCAGAAGCCGCCGCGGTATCGGGCGTGAATATTCCTCTAACTTTAATGATTGTCTACACTATGGCGGGCGCGTTATACGGAATAGCTGGCTCTTTGGAAGTTGCGCGTGTGGGTTCGGCTACAAACAATTTGGGAAACGGCTACGAACTTGACGCTATTGCCGCATGCGTTGTCGGAGGCGTTTCATTTTCTGGCGGAATAGGTTCTATTTTGGGAATAGTTTCGGGCGTTTTAATATTTCAGGTTATAAACTACGGCATGTCATTTGTCGGCATCTCTCCTTATATGCAATATATAATCAAAGGAGCGATAATAATAGCCGCAGTCGCAGTCGACACTCAAAAATACTTGAAAAAGGTTTGATTATTTATGACGGAAGATAACGGCCCTTTTAATAGAGAATTTAACAAGCGAGAAACCAGTAGAAGAACTATAAAATCTTGGCTATTTTTAGGTTTGATTTTTCTTATATTCGTTATTGTAGAGTTGATATATAGATTTGGATAAATTATTTTAATTAAGGCGATATTAATGTTGGATTTTGATTTTTCATTATTGGACGATAAGGATTTTAAAGAGGATTCGGTTCGAGAAGATATAATAGCTCCTTTATTAAAAGAATTGGGATTTGAAAGCAAAAAATCGCAGGAAGGATTAACTCTCAAACGTTCGGTTGCCTTAAATAGCGATACCATTTTGGGTTCTAATAAATCTATAAAAGCGAAAGATTTGATTATTCCAGATTATGTTTTATATATAGATGGCAAACCCCAATGCGTATTGGACGCTAAAAAACCTGATGTTAATATAAGATATAAAACAAAAAGCGAGAGACAAGCCTTTTATTATGCAAGCAATCCTAAAATGAAAGCTCCTTTTTACGCTTTATGTAATGGCAGAAGTTTAATATTATATCAAACTTCAAGCCAAGAATTAATATTAGAGATAGATTTGGAGAATGAATTAGACGATAAATTTTATATATTAAGAAAATATATTATTACTCCTATAGAAGATTTAAAACAATATAATAACCCAAAAAATCCTAAAAAACCTGACGAATGGTATCTTCGTAGAAAATTGCCAAGACCTATCGAGAAACCTCAAAAACAGTCCGAGTCTAGATATTATGGATGTATGGCTTATTTTACTCGTCAAAGTTGGGATATTGTTACTCAAAATATTAAAAATTTTACGGGAGAAAAAGATATAGTTTTTGACCCTTTCGGCGGAACGGGAGTAACGGCAATCGAAGCTATGATGAATAATCGCTTGGGAATTCATACGGATTTAAATCCTCTTTCCATATTTATGACAAAGGCTTTGACTTCAAAAGTCGATTTGGGCGATTTATACGATTTGGGCGAAGATATTTTAAGCGAATTTGAAAAATTAAGACCTAAAAACGAAAAAGAAGCGAAAGCGATATTAAAAAACGCTAAATATTTTCCAAACGCTATAGATAGAGAATTTGGCGAAACGGCAAGCGTAAAAAAGCAGGAAGAAATATTATGGATACCGAAAGACGAGATTTTGCCGAAAGGAAGCGATGTCGAAACCGTATTAAAATTATTTTCGCCTATTCAATTATCGGAGTTGGCTATTTTAAGAAAACTTATAATAAGAAAAACCACTAAAAAAAGAGAAATGCGATATTCTTTACTTTTGGCTTTTTATAATACGATTACTTTAATTAATTTAACATATCATAATACGCCAAGCGGAGGACCCGCTTCAGCCGTCATTCGATATTATAGATATAGAATTGCGCCAAAACCAGATTTTTTAGATACTGCAAAGGTTTATAGACAAAAATTAAAAAGAGTTATAAAAGGCAAGCAAGAACTTGATTCTTCCTCTCATTATTTTTATAAAACTTATTTTGAGCCATTAAGCGAAACGATTAAAAATTTTAAAGGTTCTATGATTTCCCAAAGAGACGATTTGAATAATGTCGGAACAAAAGAAAATGTTATAAACGGAGAGAAATTTTTTCAAGCGGACGCTACAAATCTTAAAGAGATTAACGATAAAAGCATAGATTATATTTATACCGACCCGCCTTACGGGGCTAAAATTCCATATTTGGATTTAAGCGCTATGTGGAACGCTTGGCTCGATTTTCCTGTAGATAAAAGTTTGAAAGAAAAAGAATGCATAGAAAAAGGAAGTTTGAATAAAAGCAGAGACGAATATTATACTTTAATGAAAGAAAGCCTTAAAGAAATGTATAGAGTTTTGAAATTTAATCGTTGGTTAAGTTTCGTGTTTCAACATCAAGACCCGAAACTTTGGCAACTTTTGGTTGACGCCGCCGAAGAAGTAGGTTTTGAATATGCGGGAAGCGTTAGACAAAATAACGGACAAACTACATTTAAGAAGAGACAAAATCCTTTTTCCGTATTAAGCGGACAATTAATTTTGCATTTTAAGAAAGTAGATAATCCGAAAACGAGAGCGAGAGAGGTTTTGGGAGATTTAAGCTACGATTTGGTTTTAAATGATATTGAAGCTACGATAGTTAAATATAACGGAGCTACAATCGAAGAGCTTTACGGAGATTTGACAAAAAGAGGATTGGAAAACGGATATTTGCATCTTTTGGCAAAAATGGGAGATAATTTTTTAATTTTCGTCAATCAAAATTTTGAATATAATATGCAAGATAAAAAATATAGAATTAAATCGGGAACTAAATTCAAAGGTTCTTCCGTTCCGCTTGAAGATAGGACGAGATATTTTATAGTTTCTTATCTTGGAAGATGCGAAATCGAGGGAAGAAAAGCGATTTTTGACGAGATTTGCCTTGAAGTCATACCTTTATTGAAAAACGGAGTGACGCCAGACGATAGATTTATTAAAGAAATTTTGGAAGAAGTCGCCACTTTAAATAAAAAAACTGGCGGTTGGAAATTGAAAACGAGCGAACCAAAATTATTTGACGATATTTAGAAAATTATAAAAAAATTCATGAATTATATCGGTTCTAAATTTACGCTTTCGTCTTTTTTGGAAGAAAATATAAAACAAACTCTTAAAGAAAACGATTCAAAAAATTTGTCCGAATGTATATTTTGCGATTTGTTTACGGGAACTGCGGCGGTAAGCAAAATATTCAAAACTCAAGTCAAAAAAATTATAGCGAACGATAAAGAATATTACAGTTTCGTTTTGGCAAAAAATTATATCGGAAATCATAAAACTATAAAAAGAAAAAACGAACTTATAGAAAAATTAAATAATTTAGAAAAAGTAAAATCAAAAATCAGTTTTAATTATTCGACATGCGGAAAA
>NZ_SJDU01000140.1 GCF_005518285.1 Brachyspira catarrhinii
GGAAAAGTTAAGTTTAGATATGTGATAGATATGAAGACTTTAAATTAATTATAAAATGTGTTGTTAAAAAAATTTTTTTCATGTTTAATCCCTTGAGTAAAGGTAGCCTCGTAAATCTGCGGGGCAATCTTTACCTTAATATGAAAATCAGAGAAAAGAAGGAGAAAGAAAATGATAAAACAAAAACTAATTTTTATTACAGCGATTATTATGTCCATATTTTTTATTTACGGATGCAATAATCAAAATAACAATCAATATGAAGGAAAAATTATTTTGGAAGAGCAAGGAAGTTTCGCTTTCGGCGGGACTGTTAAGAAAGCATCGGGAGAGTTTAACGGATACTATTTGTTTCCAAGCTCGAACGGGCAAACTTATCATAGCGACCATGGATACGCTTTTTATCAAATTCCGATTAACGCTCGAAAATATCCGATAGTATTTTTGCATGGCGGCGGACAATCGGCAAAAAGTTTTGAAACCACGCCAGACGGCAGAGAAGGATTTCAAAATATATTTTTGAAAAAAGGCTTTAGCGTGTATTTAGTAGACCAGCCAAGAAGAGGAAGAGCGGGAAGAAGTTCCGTTCCTGTTACGATTAATCCGACTCCAGACGAGCAATATTTATTTAATTTCTTCAGATTAGGATTTTATCCCGATTTTTATGACGGAGTTCAATTCAAAAAAGACGAAGAAACTTTGAATCAATACTATCGTCAAGTTACGCCGAATACTGGGGCTTTTGACGAAGAAGTCGTATCGGATGCGATGTCGGAACTCTTTAATAAAATTGGCGAAGGAATTTTAGTCGCTCATTCGCAAGGAGGCGGACCCGTTTTCTATACGGCGATAAAAAATAATAAAGTCAAATCTTTGGTATTATACGAGCCAGGAGGTTGCACTTTTCCTTTTCCAGCGGGAGAGTTGCCCAATTCAAACAATATAACTATGCCAACTTATCTTCCGATTAAAGAAATAAGTTTGGACGATTTTAATAAACTCGCTAAAATTCCAATAGTATTATATTTCGGAGATTTTATTCCAAAAGAACATTCCGAAAATCCTTTTTTGGAAGAATGGAGATTGAGAATAGAATTAATGAAAATTTGGGAAGAGACTTTGAAAAGACATGGCGGAGATATTGAAATAGTTATGCTGCCAGAAGCGGGAATACATGGCAATACGCATTTTCCATTTTCCGATTTGAATAATGAGGAAGTTGCAGATTTGCTTTATAAATATCTTGAAGATAAAAAATTAAATTAAGGATGGTAAAATTTTGAAGAGAATAAAATATTTAGTTTTAATAATTGTCGTTTTATTTATGTTTTCATGCATAAATAAACCAAAAAATTCATTAAATATGATAGGAGAAAGAACAATGAAAGCTAATGAAAAATATAGAGAATTATTGAAGAGAGATTTTGAAGTTTCAAAAGAAGACGAAGATTTGCAAAATATATTCAATAATTTCGTTTACGGAGAGGTTTATAATCATGGAAGTTTAGAACCTAAATTAAGAGAGCTTATAACTTTAGTTTCACTTACGGCAAGTCAAGGGAACGGCATGATAGCGGAGCATGTCGAAGCGGCTTTGAATGTGGGAGCGAGCGCAATTGAAATAAAAGAGGCTTTATATCAATGCGCTCCTTATGTGGGTTTTCCAAAAGTGTTTTCGGCATTAGAAGAAGCGAATAAAGTTTTCAAAGACAAAAATATAAAACTTCCTCTGCCGTCTCAAGCTACGGTTTCGGATAATACGAGATTTGAAAAAGGCTTGGAAATTCAAACCAATACTTTTGGACAGAGAATATTGGATGCTCATGCAAACGCTCCAGAAAATCAAAAACATATTCAAAATTATTTGTCCGCTATGTGTTTCGGAGATTTTTATACGAGAGAAGGTTTGGACATGAAAACGAGAGAGCTTTTGACTTTCATAATGATAATCTCTCTTGGCGGACAAGAAGCTCAAGCTACGGGACATGCAAGAGGCAATTTATCCGTTGGCAATAGCAAAGACACTCTTATAGAAGCGGTGACTCAATGCATTCCGTATATAGGCTATCCGAGAACTCTAAACGCTATAGCGATAATAAACGGTATTAATTAATCGCGAGGAGGCGAGATAAAAAAATATTAAAAACAGAAAATTAAAAACTAAAAAATAAAATTAAATATTTTTTAAGGAGATAAAATGAATAGTATAAAAAATAAAAAAATTTAATAATTCTTTTTATAATTGTTTTAACGGCGTTAAATTCATGCGCAAAAAAGAACAATCGACAAAAGAAAAATCAATACAAGAAAAGGAGAATACAATGAATACTATTGCAAATCCAAGCGAAGAGGCAAGAAGAAACGCCTCAAAAAATCAGTTCGGTTTAGTTTATAAAGGAGCTATAACCGAAAATAAAAATGGAGAAGTTAATATGCATCCCGTTTCTTATAAAATAAGAGAAAATAAAATTGTGGCGAATATTTATACTCCCGCGAATTTTGACTCAAATAAAAAATATCCCGCTATTGTCGTGGCTCATCCAAACGGAGGCGTGAAAGAACAAGTTGCGGGACTTTACGCTCAAAGGCTTGCGGAATTAGGATACATTACGATAGCTTTTGACGCCGCTTATCAAGGCGGAAGCGAAGGTTTGCCAAGAAATATCGACATTCCTGCCAATCGAGTGGAAGATATTAGAGCCGCCGCAGATTTTCTATCGACTTTCAACGGAGCGGATGTCGACAAATTGGGAGTTTTGGGAATTTGCGGAGGCGGAGGATATACGATTAAAGCCGCTCAATCGGATAAAAGATTTAAAGCTGTAGCCACTTTAAGTATGTTCGACAGCGGACTTGTTCGCAGAAACGGTTTTTTAGATTCTCAAATCGACACAATTCAAGAAAGATTGAAAGAAGCGAGCGATTCGAGACAAAAAGAAGTTTTGACGGGCGAGGTAAATTATACGAGTTCCGCACCAAGCAAATTGTCGGAAGAGGAACTTTCAAAAATATCAACCGATTTATATAGGGAAGGGATGATATATTACGGAGACACGCATGCTCATCCTAATTCCACTTTTGCCTATACTACAAGCTCTCTATTGGATTTGATGAGTTTTGACGCGACAAATAATGTCGAGCTTATAAATCAGCCTCTTTTGATGATTGTTGGAGATAACGCCGATACTAAATATATGAGCGAAAGAGTTTTTGAAAGAGCGAGCGGAACTCAAAATAAAGAATTATACGAGCTTAAAAACGCCACTCATATTCAAACTTATTTTAGAGAGGATTTAGTTGACGAAGCGGTAAAGAAATTGGAAGAATTTTACAAAAATAATTTATAATAGGTTTAATAATTAAAAATACCGATAATTAGCGTAAAATTTTTTTCATGTTTTTCCTAAATTGATTTTAAAGTTGTCTCGTAATTCTGCGAGGCAATCTTTATTTATTGAATTTTGCTTAATTTTTATTTATACCAATTTTACAATATGTATCATATTAAAAATTCAAAAATCTCTGAGCAATTATTTTTCGTATTTACGCAAATATTCAATAACTTTTTCTAAAAATTTTGGATTGTCTTTAAATCTTCCAAGTCCCGTATTACAGCTATCGCAAATCCATTCCCTGCCTTCTCCCGTTTCATGATTATGGTCTCTAACGAGATTTGCCGTAACTCCGACTATGCTTCTTTTTTCGCATATAGGACATACAAAAATACTTCCTTTCGTTGGAGCTATTTTATCCATTCTCTTCTTTTCCGTATTTGAAAGTTTTACTCCGTCTATAGTTTTTCTACACTCTCTACAACTTGGTCGAGTAGTTTTTATTCCCTTTGCATCGGTTTGATTTATCTCAAATTCATCGGTAGGTTTTAATATATGGCAAATATTACATATTTTATTTTTATAACCCTTCCCCGTTTTATAAATATCAATAATTTCTAAATTTTCAATTTCTGTTCTTTTAAGTTCGTTTTTTCCAATAAATAAAACCATAGCAAAATTTCCATTGATAGCTTTAATAACGCCTACGGAATTTTTAACGATATTGTCTATATTTTTATTTGCTATTACAAAATTGTCTATGTCCATACTAATCCCGATATTTTTTTAATCTATTTTTTGAGATTTCTATATATTCTTCGCTTATATCTACTCCGATAAAATTTCTATTGGATAAAAAAGCCATTTTGCAAGTCGTCCCAGAACCGCACATTGGGTCAAATACTATGTCTCCTTCGTTGCTCCAAGATAAAATATGGTCGAGAGCGAGTTGTTCTGGATAAACAGCGGGATGTTGAAAAGCTTCTTTATCGTTGGTAGTTCCGCCTAAACCTACGGCATAATACCAAATATTACTTTTTGTTTTTTCTTTTTTCAATTCTTTTAATACTTTATTATTTTTAGCGTCAGCACCTTTATTTGCCACAAGCATTTCCATGCCGTTTCTTACGGTAGGCTCTTTAATCGGGTTGAAAGTTTTAGGTTTTCCTTTAGAAAAAACAAACATATACTCATAACTATTTGTATAAGCGTTGGAACGCATAAACGGAGTATTTTTCTTTGCATATATCATAACATCATGAACATTAAAACCTATTTTTTGAAAATATAAAGCCTGTTTGAAACTCGTTAAACTTTTATTGCCGTTTTTAATTTTATCTCCCACAATCCAAACCACAATTCCGCCTTTTTTTGTAATTCTATAAAGCTCGGTAGCTATTTCTTTAAAATTAAAAGTATATCCGTTATAATTTCTTAAATTATCGTAAGGGGGCGATGTAATTATTAAATCAACGCTATTATCCGCCATATTATTTTTCATAAAATTAACGCATTCGTCTACATGAAAATTATTTAATATCAACGATAGATTTGAATTAACCTCAAATTTAGTTTTTGTCTGCATAAAGATTATTATTCCTTTTATAATTTTAAATAATAATATAGCATATATATTATTGCAAGTTTAATTAGAATAAATTTTATTATATATAAATCAATACGAAAAATATTTGACAAACTCTATAAAAAAATTATGGATATATAAAATATATTTCCTTTTCTAAATTATAAATAAAATCAAATTTTACTATTGACTCTGGAGTTAACTCTAATGTTATAATATAATAATTAATAATATTTTATAATTTTAAGTATTTCAATAATCAAAATTTTTTAAGGAGCAAATTATGACTATAGCCGAAGTGAGCAAAAAAATTAATCTTTCAGCCGACACTTTGAGATATTACGAAAGAATAGGATTAATTCCAGAAGTAAACAGAACAGAATCGGGAATAAGAAATTATACCGAAAAGGATTTGGGACATTTGGAATTCGTAATATGTTTTAGGAACGCGGGCGTATCGATAGAAACTTTAATAGAGTATATGAGACTTTATAAACAAGGGGACTCGACTTTGGAAGCGAGAAAACAATTATTGATTTCGCAGCGAGAGATAATGCAAAAAAGATTGGACGAGATTCAAAATACACTTGATAAACTCAATTTCAAAATAGACAATTACGAAAAGATTTTAATTGAAAGAGAAAAAGAATTATTAACTTCCAAATAAAAAATAATCTATTTTTATTTGTATTGCCACGCCGTTTGCTCCGCCGAGAGGCGATGACAAATTTTTTTTATTTAACCTATTGACAAAAAATTAAAACATGCTATTATTATTAAAAATAATTAATA
>NZ_SJDU01000141.1 GCF_005518285.1 Brachyspira catarrhinii
AAAAAAGTAATAATGAGAGTGGATTTCAATGTTCCTCTCGATAAAGAAACTAATTCAAAAATAACAGACTCTACGAGAGTAGACGCGGCAATGCCTACAATCGAATATATACTATCACAAGGAGCTTCGTTAATATTAATGAGCCATTTGGGAAGACCTAAAGGCGAGGCTAATCCTAAATATTCTCTAAAACCCGTTTACGATTATTTGAAAACTAAACTTCCGAATAATAAAGTTCTTTTTGCAAGCGACTGTATAGGAGACGAAGTGAAAAAAATCGCATCTTCTTTAAATGCGGGCGATGTTCTTCTTTTGGAAAATCTTCGCTATCATGCGGAAGAAGAAAAAAATGATGCGAATTTTTCAAAACAGCTTTCGGATTTGGCGGATGTTTATGTTAATGACGCTTTCGGAACGGCTCACAGAGCGCATGCTTCCACTGTGGGAATAGTATCGGCAAAACCGAGCATGCCTGCCGTTGCGGGATTTTTAATGGAAAAAGAAATTAAATATTTGGGAGACGCGGTTGCCGACCCTAAAAGACCTTTTGTAGCGATTATCGGAGGAGCGAAAGTTTCAAGCAAAATTTCCGTTCTTAAAAATCTTCTTAATAAAGTGGACACATTAATCGTAGTCGGAGGTATGGCTTACACTTTCCTTAAAGCCAAAGGTTATGAAATAGGCGCTTCTTTATGCGAGGACGATTATATTCAAACGGCTAAAGAAATTATGGATAAGGCTAAAGAATTGAATAAAACTCTATATTTGCCTGTAGACAATATTATAGCCGATAAATTCGACAACGATGCAAACAGAAAAACGGTGGACTGCGATTCGATTCCAAAAGGTTGGATGGGAATGGATGTCGGAGAGAAAACTCTTAAAGAACTTGAAAATATTCTTAAAGACGCAAAAACGGTAGTTTGGAACGGACCTTTGGGAGTATTTGAAATGCCAAACTTCGCAAAAGGAACTTTCGAGGTTGCAAAATTTATCGCCAACTCTGGAGCGGTTAGCATCATAGGAGGAGGCGACAGCGTTTCGGCGGTTAATAAATCTGGAGTCGCCGACAAAATGACTCATATATCTACGGGAGGCGGCGCTTCGTTAGAGTTTTTGGAAGGAATAGAATTGCCCGGCATAAAGGTTTTGCAGGATAAATAATTTTTATATTTTATTTATTATAACTTTTATAAAAAATTTTATAAATAAATGTAGAGAGGCTTTTTAGTCTCTCTTTTTTATTTTTCATAAATTTAATTATATATCAATTTGAAAATGATACAATGAATACGGGAATTGTTTAATAACGCTATAGAAAATGTTAATGTCAATTATTATATTAAATTTACATGTATATTTTATAGCATATTATATCATTATTAATTTTTAAAAATAAATTATACTTGACATATAAATAATTGTTAATTATAATTAATGATATTAAATTAATTTTAGGTAAAAAATGACTTTTGAAAGTAAAGAATCCGACAGTGATATTATCAATATATGCGTTCATGAAGAATTAGATACAGTAAATATATCTAATAAAAAACAATTAAATCCAATAAATAAAATATTTTATAAATCAAGTATAAAAATGAACGAGATAATTGATAATAGCGTGGACTTAATTATTACTTCCCCACCTTACTTTAATATAAAAGATTATTCAAAAAACGGTTATCAAAATATATCTCATTCCAAATTAAAATCACAAGATTTAGGCTCTTTAAATAATTATAGTGAATATATAGAAGGTTTATTGAAAGTGTGGAAAGAATGCTATAGAGTATTAAAACCCAATGGTAAACTTTGTATAAATGTTCCACTTATGCCAATTCTTAAAAAAAATTTAAATACTCATTATAATAGACATATTTTTGATTTGCAGAGCGACATACAATATAGTATTTTAAATAATACAAATTTATTTTTACTTGATATATATATTTGGAATCGCACAAATTCGACTAAAAAATTAATGTTCGGTAGTTATCCATATCCAAGAAATTTTTACGCTCAAAATACTACAGAATTTATTAGCATTTTTGTAAAAGACGGTAAACCGATTAATAATATACCAGAAGAGATAAAAGAACAAAGCAAACTCACCCAAGAAGAATGGATAAATTTTACAAAGCAAATTTGGAATATTCCAATACCAAATAAAGGAGACTCCGCTTTTGGTAAACATTCCGCAATTATGCCCGAACAAATTCCTTATCGACTTATTAAACTTTTTTCATTTGTAGGAGATATTGTTTTAGACCCTTTTAGCGGAAGCGGAACTACATTAAAAGTAGCAAGAGATTTGAAAAGAAATTATATAGGATATGAATTGTATGAACATTATAAAGATATAATAGAGGAAAAGCTGCTATGTCAAACTCTATCCATTTAAATAAAATTCATATTCAAGATGTATTTACCTTTTTAGAATCTTTACCTAATGATTATATAGATTTAGCTATTGTAGACCCGCCTTATAATTTAAAAATAGCCGATTGGGATAATTTTAAAAGTAAAAAAGAATTTTTAGATTTTAGTTTTGAATGGATAGATTTAATGCTACCAAAATTAAAAAATAGCGGTAGTTTTTATATATTCAATACTCCTTATAATTGTGCTTTATTTTTAAATCATTTAAAAAATAAAAAAGTATATTTTCAAAATTTTATTACTTGGTATAAAAAAGACGGTTTGAGCTATTGTAAAAGACGATATAATAATAATCAAGAATCTATTTTATTTTATACAATGGACGCTAAAAAATATTATTTCGATTATGAAAGTATTAGAATACCTTATAATTCCGTAGAGCGTATAGCTCATGCCAGCAAAAAAGGAATATTAAAAAATGGTAAAAGATGGTATCCAAATCAAAACGGTAAACTTTGTCCAGATGTTTGGGAAATTACGAGCGAAAGGCATAAAAATAAAATTAATGGTAAAGTTATAAAACAAAATCATCCAACGCCAAAACCTAAAGAAATGATAGAACGGATGATAAAAGCCTCAAGTAAAAGTGGCGATTTAGTGCTTGATTTATTTAGCGGAACAGGAACTACAAGCATTATTGCCAATCAATTAGGAAGAAAATATATAGGTTGCGAAATTAATAAAAACTATATAGATTCTTCTTTAAGCATTTTAGATATTAAAACAAAAAGGAGCAAAAATGAATAAGATTTTACAGGAAATAATAAAAATAGATACAAGTAAAGATTGTCTTAATTTTATAGTTGAAAGGATAAAATCAAATAATTATCGTGGAATTCAAATATCGCAACATAATCGTTATACTAAAAAAGAAATACTAACCATTTTAGATGAAATTTATAAACTTGTGGGAGAAAACTTAATGCAAATTAGAACAACAGATTTAAGCAAAAGACCCCAAAATGTAGATGGAGAAGAAAAATATGCGGAGCTTACAAATAATATTTCAATAAAACTATCTCGCTGCACTCAAGATTCTTTACGAAAAAATATTTTTGTAGATATGCATAGAATGGGATTAATAAATAGGTATAATGACAAAAATAAAACTTTAAGTCCGTCTGAAAGAGGAATAAAAAAATATATTTCTATTAGCAAACTTGGAATATCGCTATTAAAAGAAAAAAATATTTTTAGTCAAAATCTACTTTTTACAAGAGCTTTAGAAAATCTATTAAAAGGTTTTGGAGAAGAAATTTTAAATATTGCTTTAGAATTAGGTTCAAAAATGCCATACATAAGTAAGGATGAAGTGCTTTTATTTGCAAGTTTTTTAAATCAAAAATTGAATGATAAAACCTATTCAAGAAGTTTGATTGTTGATTTTATAAAAGAATATAGGAGATTAAGTAAATATCAAAAAAATAGTTTAATACATAAACTTCAAACTTATTGTAATCCTGATAATTTTTTAGGCAATAAAACTCAAAAAAGAGATTTTCATAATTGGTTAAATGAAACGCAACAAATAATAACTCTTTTATCTCAAATGAGTTATTTTGAATATGATGAAAAAAGAGGCAGACTTTTTATAAAAATAGGTAAAAATGGTATTTATAAAGATAACGCTAAATTAAAACGCTCAATTATAGAAAAAAGAAAATATTTTAAAGAGCATGGAGTTGTAAAATTAGACGGATTTGAACTCCATCATGTTGTTCCTTTATGCTGGGCTAAAAGTATAATAGAATTTCATATACTTGATAATTGGAAAAATTTAGTTTATATAAATGCATACTCGCATGCTCAAATTACGCATAATAACAATGCAAATGTAAAACTTAAGTTTACAGATGATTATGTAATTTTTATTGATTTTGAAAATAAAGAAGTTAAGTGTAAAAAATACATTGATATATCGTATGACGATTCAAAACAAAATATAATGCTTGAATATAATAATAGATTGCTTGAAGCAAAAGAGAATATTATTATATAAAATTTAAAGTCAATAATTTATCTATCTCTTGTTTTTGAAACCACATTCAAATTTAAATATAAAATAATTTTGACATTTTTTATAATTTATTTATAATTTGCTTTGTATTATTAAAATTATTAATTTGGAGACTAATTATGGCGGTTTTAATTTGCGGAGGAGCGGGTTATATCGGCTCGCATGTTTTCAGCGAACTTTCAAAACAAAATATAGAAACGGTTATAATCGATTCGCTCGAATACGGACATAAAGAAGCGATAAAAGAATGCAAGAATTTTTATCAAGGAAGCATTGGAGACGCCGATTTGCTTCAAAATATTTTCAAAAAGCATGATATAGATTCCGTTATGCATCTATGCGCGTATATCGAGGTTGGAGAGAGCGTTCAAAATCCCGCCAAATATTATTCGAACAACCTTGTCAATTCGATTAATTTATTAAATTGTATGATTAAGGCAAATATTAAAAATTTTATTTTTTCTTCTACTGCCGCGGTTTACGGAGAGCCAGAAAAAATTCCTTTGAAAGAAGAATATAGAAAAGAGCCTACAAATCCTTACGGAGACAGCAAACTCGCTTTGGAAAAAATATTAAATTGGTATGGTAAAGCTTACGATTTTAATTATGTAGCTTTGAGATATTTTAACGCTTCGGGCGCTCATCCAGACGGACATATAGGCGAAGACCATAATCCAGAATCTCATTTGATACCTTTGATACTTCAAGTGCCTTTGGGAAAACGAGATACGATAAAAATATTCGGAGACGATTATCCTACACCAGACGGGACTTGTTTGAGAGATTATATTCATGTATGCGATTTAGCTTCGGCTCATATAGACGCTATGAATTATCTCAAAAATGGAGGAAAAAGCGTATCCTGTAATTTGGGAAACGGAAACGGATTCAGCGTAAAAGAAGTTATAGATGTCGCAAGAAAAGTGACGGGACATCCTATACCTACGGAAATTTGTCCAAGAAGAGCGGGCGATTCTTCCGAGCTTATAGCGAGCAGCGATTTAGCCAAAAAACTTTTAGGATGGACTCCAAAAATAACTTCTTTGGAAACTATAATCGAAACCGCTTGGAATTGGCATAAAAATCATCCAAACGGTTATAACGATAAATAGATTTTATTTTTTATCTTAAAAATACTATTTTTCGTTTACACAAACCGCTTTTAAAACTTTACAAAAACTCATAATTGATTTATAATTATGTAAATTTAATAAAAAA
>NZ_SJDU01000142.1 GCF_005518285.1 Brachyspira catarrhinii
ATGATTCAACGGGAATACGACCCCGCGACATTCAACGGGAATACGACCCCGCGACCGTATATACTTTGCTTGATTATAGAATAGATAAAATTACGATAACGGAAGAATACGGTTTGCCGAGAGCGGAAGTCGAAACGAGATTATTTCATAGATTCTTTAATATGAATAACGGCAATATATACGACCCAGTTATAAAAAGAGTGTTTATTTTAAGACAAATGGGACAATATTGGTATATCGTAAATTATTTTGATAGTATAGTTAATTAAACTTTAATTTTCATTAACTTTTTATAATAGCTATATAGCAAAAACAGCTTTTTAGAAATCTATAGCCTCTATTAAAACTTTTATATAATATCGCTTGACAATTTGGAATTATTGCATTATATTATAAGAGTTATCCGTTTATCTTTGGACGATTTTTGTTTTTGGGAGTAGTTTAAATAGTATGAATGAAGAATTATTTTCAAGAAAAGAAACCGTTAAAGATATTTTCTTCATTATAGAAGATAAATTAAAAAAAGGCTTATTCAAAGAGTCGCTGGAAGACTTTGACAGAATAATGGCTATGGACTTTGAAAACGCCGATTTATACGATAATTTATCATGCGTGAAATTTTGGATAAACAGGCTTGATAATTTAGAAAAACTTAAAGAGGATTATTTAGAATATTGTAAATTTTTGGATTCTTCTTATAAAAAATTTTGTAGATTTATAAGAGATAAAAATTATAAGATTGATTTAATATCTATAAACGCTATTCATTATTTTGTGTATAACGGAATAATCGAATTATTAATGTCGGAAGATATTAACGGAAAGGAAGAATTGCATTTGCTTTCTAACGCGTTTATAGAATTGGAGGATTATTCCAGAGGCTTAAAGGCTTACGAATATTTGAATACTATAGAGCCTTATAATTCAAATACTTTGGGTTTTATTGCGGAAATTAATCATAAATTGGGAGACGAAAAAAAGGCAAAAATGTATATTAGAGAGGCTTTGTTTTACGAACCTCTTGATATTGAATTTGAAAGAATTACGATTGACGCCGTTAGGGAAATTAGAGATATAATAATAAAAAGAGGAGTTCATAATAATAGCAGAGAAGAAATTATAAGTTGGATGAGCGCTTACGGAGAACTTATGAATATTCTCGATATAAAAAAAGAATTAAGCAAAGAAGAGGAAATAGAATTAAGAAAAAATATTTCGAGACTCGAAGCGGATTATAGAAAATTTAAATTAAGAGAAAAAGTCGCTCCGAAACTTTTATCTTCTTACGCTTTTCTTACGACTTGCCTTATAATGAGGCATAACGGTTCGGATATGAAAGAGATAGAAATATGGGGAAGAAAAATGGCGACTATAGATAAAGATTTATTGCAATATTATATAAAAATATTAAATAAGAGGTGAACTATGTCGGAAGCTTTAGAAAAATTGGAAAACGTTTTTACGGAAGAAACTTTTACAAGAAAACCTTTATTAAATTATACTATTAAATACTTTACGGATTTAAGCGGAATAATAAACGATATTAACGATAAAAAAGAAATAGAATCGGCTATAGAAACCGCGAAAGCTCAATTGGAAAAAAATCAACAGCATATATCCGCGTTATATTCGATTGGATTTTTAAATTTGAAAATGGAAAATTATTCGGATATGAATTTGGATAAACTTTTGGGAATTTTCAAAAACGCTAAAAAATGGAATATAGTGGAATATATCGCTCAAAAAATTTTGGACGAATATTACGAAAGCGATTACGCTTTAAGATATTTGGCGAATTATTATCAAATTTCAAATAGAGAGTCGGAAGCGGTTGAAATTTGGGAAAGATTGATTAAATTCGACACTTCAAATCCCGAGTTGCCCGAAAAAATAGCTCATATTAAAGAAACCGCGGGAGACACGGTAAGCGCCGTTCATTATTATAAAATAGCTTTTGAAAGAAATCTTATAAGAAAGAGAAATAACGCCGAAAGCAATATCAAAAAAGTTTTGGAATACGAGCCAGACAATTATAATTATTTGTTAAAATACGAATCGGCTTTATACGAACTCGTTGACGCGAATATTATGATTGATGTTTGGAAAATAATTTTCTTTTATTATTTTGAAAACGCAAAATATAACGAAGCTTTGAAAACTATTAAGAATTTGCTTAATTACGAGCAGTCGATAGTCGCTCAAAACAATAAGAAGGCAAAATTTTTCAGACATAGATTAGTCGATGTTTATAAGGCTTTGTATCCGAATCATACTCTTTTTGAAAATATAGAAGAAATTTCCGCCATAACTAATGTAAATAAAAAACCGAAAGAGTGTATTGAAATTTTTGAAAAATATATTCAATACGATGTAAATAAATTTGTCATTCATAGAAATTTCGGAGTCGGAAAAATTAAATCTTTGACGATAAACGAACTTAAAATAAAATTTGTTTCGCAAGAAGAAGAAAGAAAAATGACTTTCGATATGGCTATTCAATCTTTAACGACTTTGCCAGAAGACGATATAAATGTGTATAAAGCGTATAAACTTAAAGAATTGAAAAAAATAGCCGAAGAAAATCCTACCGAACTTTTGACTATAATATTAAAATATAGAAAAACTATAACGGCAAAAGATTTGAAACAGGAATTAACTGCAAGCCCAAATGTAGTCGTTTCGGAATCTTCTTATCCAAAATGGCTCGAGTCCGCTAAAAAATCCGTGCGAGCTTCCACAACGGTTAAATTCGATAAAAATACTTTCCTTTATAACGAAGGAGCGGAAACTTACGATGCGGAAAGTTTGGCTAAATTTAATAAGACGGAAAACTTCTTTGAAAGATACAAAATATATATGGAATATTTGAATTATACTCCAAATTTGAACTCTGAAGAAGCGAAAGAGATGCATGATTATTTTGTCAATATAGCTAAAGATAAAAATTCCGAAAACGATGCGAGAATAGTAAGCGCGATATATTTAAAAATTTCTAACGACAATGAAAAAGGAATTCCTTCGCTTTCCGACATGATTAAAAATATTGGCGATTATACTCATATATACGAAATACTTCCTTCTTCGACTTATAGAGATAGATTTCTTAAAGCGATTTGGGAAGGAAAAAATGAAGAATATTACGACATTATATTAAAAATATTATATTCTCCGCAAGTAAAAAATCATTATTTAGTCATAAACAAATTATTTGCGGACGGAAAAACGGATATTTTATCAAAAACGATAGACGATATATTTTTGCATTACAGAGAATATCCCGAGTCTTTCGTTTATTTCGCTCAAAAAATTCTTGACGGCGAATATTCGGACGAAATGGAAGGCGGAATTAAAATAAATAAAAATTCTTTAATGATAGGATTATTAAGTATAATATCTTATTTGTCAAAAATGGTGGACAATAAAGAAACCGCCGTTCAAGGAAGAAAACTTTTGAAAACAGTTTACGAGCTTGTATTCGATAAAAATTATCTTTTGAAATTTATAGAAACGGAATCGGAAGACGATGTAAAAATTATATTCGGCGAATTCCAAAAACTCGTTAATTTGGAGCAGCATTATAAAACCGATATTATTTCGGCGGTTATTAAACGATTCCCTAATTGGAAGATATAATTATTAATATTGACTATAATCAATTTTTAATATAATATTTAACGAAAATTAATAAAATTATTTTATAAAAAACGGAGGATATTATGGCAAGGGTATGCGAAATATGCGGAAAAGGAAAACAAAACGGACATAATGTAAGCCATTCTAATATAAAAACCAAACGTTCTTTTAACGCTAATTTACAAAGCATAAGAATAGAAGTTAACGGAACGGTAAAAAAAGCTTTGGTATGCGCAAAATGTATAAAAGGCAATAAAGTAGTAAAAGCCAAATAATGAATATCGATATAGGCAAATTTGCTGGTTTTTGCGATGGCGTGAAATATGCCGTTGAAAACACTTTTTCTCAAGCGGCTAAAAGCGAAAACGAAATATATGTTGACGGACATTTGATACATAATCCGCAAACTTTGGATATGCTACAAAATAGCGGAGTTAAAACTTACGAAGATAAAGAAGACATATCGGTATTGGACGGCAAAACCGTTATAATAAGAGCGCATGGGGTATCTCCAAAAAGAAGAGAGATTCTTTCAAAACATGCAAAAAAATTGGTTAATCTCACTTGCAAATATGTGGCTAAAACTCAAGGCTTGGTAAAAAAATATAGTTTATCGGGTTATAGAATAATCGTTATTGGAAATCCTACCCATCCAGAAATTATTGGAGTATGCGGATTTGCGGGCGATGTTTTTGTAGTTTATAAAGACGAAGATTTAGACAATCTCCCAAACGATGAAAAAAAAACTTTAATTGTGGCTCAAACAACTTTACAGAAAGATATTTTTTATAAATTCGTTTCTAAAATAAAAAACAAATATAAAAACTCCGAAATAATAATTAAAGACACTATTTGCGAAGCTACAGAACAGAGGCAAAACGAAATATTGGATATAGCTAAAAGAAACGATGTAGTTTTGGTTATAGGCGGTTCGGAAAGCAGCAATACAAAAAATTTATATAAAATCGCTTCGGCAATAAAACCTTCATTTTATGTGGAATATAAAGAAGATTTAAATAATTTGGATTTATCGAGCTATAAGAATATAGGAATAATGGCGGGCGCTTCCACTCCCGATTGGCTTATAGAAGAAGTGGCACAAACGATTAAAGATAAATACGCAAGTTCTTTATCAAAATTCTTTTCAAATATATTCGATTTTCTAAATTACGGATATATATTTTTTTCTCTTGGCGCGTTTTTAATGTCCTATGCGATTTACGATATTTTATCTCAAGCTTTTCAATATCAAATAGGAATCATAACCGCTTCTTATTATTTATACACAAGTTTAAGCAACGGCTACAGCAATTATGCGATTAGGATAAGCGATAAAAAAAGATTCGCTTTTTATAATAAATATAGATTATTTTTTATGTCGATTATTTTTATAAGTTGCGTAAGTATGTTTTATTTTTCTTATAAAATGAGCGTTGGAATATTGATGCTAACCGTATTGTCGAGTCTGCTTGGAATGGGATATAATATGAGTTTCAAAAAGCGGTCAAAATTCGATAATTCTTTATTCTTCAAATTGTTTAAAAAACTTATTCCATTTAAAGCGATTGTAATATCGGTTGCCGTTACGATACTTTTAAACGGTTCGATATTTATTCTTCATAGAAATATTATCAAAGAAAAATTTTTTGCCTATTTATTTTCCGCAAGCATAGTTTTCACTTTTATGTTTATAAGGCAGGCTTTAATGGAAATAAAATTCTCTCAAAGCGACAAAATAGCGGGAGCGATAACTTTAACCGCGTATATAGAACCGAAAAAATTAGCGATTATAACCGAATTAGTTCCGATTATTCCAATATCTTTTATGTTTATAGGAATCATGACGGGCAATATTTCGCTTTCAAATAATATAAAATATCTTATCCCGATAGCTTATTCAAGCATAGTTTCGTTTATAGCAATGCGAAGAAACGCGATAACGATAAGCAGACATTTATTTTCTTTTTTAATCGATTCGCCTTTATACATATTATTTTTAGCGGCATTAATAAAATAAT
>NZ_SJDU01000143.1 GCF_005518285.1 Brachyspira catarrhinii
TAACAGAAAATTAATAACGAAAACTATCGAAGAATTAGAAGAATTTGAAAAATGAAAATAGTTTTTAATTAGGATTTGAAAATGCCGAAAGAATATAGCGAAAGATTTTTGCAAGATAAAGTTATTGAACTATTCAAAAATATTGGCTATAAATATTTAAGTCCAGAAGACGCTCTTAAAGAAAGAGGAGGCGATAACGGAAATGTTATTCTTAAAAATATTCTTGAAAATCAAATGAATAAATTTAATTATTTCGTTTACGATGATAAAAAACATAAATTCTCCGAAGAAAACATTAAACGGGCTATAGACGATTTGGATGTCCCGCTAACAAACGGATATTTAACTGCAAACGAAAAAATAACGGAAAAACTTCTTAAAGGCGAAGGTTATAAAGAAAAAGTCGGAGGCAAAAGCGAAAGTTTTAATATTTATTATATAGATTTTAATAATATCGAAAATAACGCGTTTCATATAACGGAAGAGTTTGAAGTAAAAAGACAAAATACGGAAGAAAAAGAAAAAACGAGAAGACCAGATTTGGTAATATTTATAAACGGAATACCGCTCGGAATAATAGAACTTAAAAAGGCAAGCGTCAGTATAGACGATGCGATAGAGCAAATGATTAGAAATCAAAACGAGGGAGAGATAAGACGGTTATTTAAATTCTCTCAATTATTACTATGCGCAAATGACGAAAGTATAAAATACGCGACCGCTGGAACGAATAAAAAATTTTATTCCGTTTGGCATAATAAAGAAGATGACGGAAAAATAAAAGAAAAATTAAACGGAATCATTAAAGACAGAAAGATAGACGAAATAGACATAACATTATATTCGCTATTTGAAAAAGAAAGATTTTTAGATATTTTGGAATATTTTATAATATTTGACGGAAACGATAAAAAAGTCGCAAGATATAATCAATACTTTGCAATCAAAAAAACTATCAAAAGAATAAATAATATAAGAGACGGAAAAAGAGACGGAGGCGTTATTTGGCATACGCAGGGAAGCGGAAAAAGTCTCACTATGTCGATGCTTACAAAAATTATATCGAGAAAAATAAAGGGTGCAAAGGTTGTGGTTGTAACCGACAGAATAGATTTGGACGAACAAATAAATAAAACTTTTCAAAGCACTTCAATATCCGTTAATAAGGCTAATTCGGGAAAACATTTAGTAAATCTAATAAAAAATAATAAATCGGTAATAACTACCGTAATAAATAAATTTGAAAAAGCGTTCGATGAAAAAATTAAAATAGATTCTCCCGATATATTCGTTTTGGTTGACGAAAGCCATAGAACTCAATACGGAGATTTGGCAAATAAAATGCGAAAAGTTTTTCCAAACGCATGCTATATAGGTTTTACGGGAACGCCATTATATAAAGCGGAAAAAAGCACGGCTAAAAAATTCGGCGGTTTTATAGATTGCTATACGATAAGAGACGGTTTGCGAGATAAAGTAATCGTTCCTCTGTATTACGAAAGCAGATTAATAAATTTAAAAATTTTAGACGAAGAAGGCTTGGACGAAAGATACGAATTAATCACTAAAGATTTTACCGAAGAACAAAAAAGCGATTTGCAAAATAAAAGAGTGAAAGAAAATACTATAAACCAAAACTATAACCGATTGATGAAATTGGCTTCCGATATAACGAAACATTACGAAAAGAATTTGAAAGACACGGATTTTAATTCTATGCTTGCCGTTTCAAGCAAATTCCAAGCTTTGAAAATGAAAGAAATTTTTGACGAATATCATAATTTGGAAACCGAAGTTATTATATCCTCCGAAGCGTCAGAAAGCGAAGAAGATAAAATTACGGAAAATAAAAAATATGTTTCTAAAAAATGGAAAGAACTTTATGGCAAATATACGAATGACGAAAGAAAATATAACGATGAAATAATAAAGAAATTCAAAAGCGGAGATATAGATATACTTATAGTTGTGGACAAACTTTTAACGGGATTTGACGCGCCGAAAGCCCAAGTTTTATATATGGATAAAGAATTGAAAGACCATGCGCTTTTACAGGCAATAGCACGAGTAAATAGAACTCATGAAGGCAAAGATTTCGGAATATTGATAGATTATAGAGGCTTATTAAAAAATTTAGATTTGGCTTTAAATAAATACGATAAACTTGCAAATTACGATTCTGAAGATATAGACGGAGCGGTTTTCGACTTAAAAGAAAAAATAGAAGAATTCAAAAAGTCCTACAACGAGCTAATAGAATTTTTGCCAGAATTAAAATCGAATAAAACGGATAAATTATCAATATGCAGAGATTCGCTTTCCGAAAAAGAAAAAAGAGAAAAATTTTATAATCTGTTTTCCAAATATTCCAAACTTTTAAATATTTGTCAATTTAGCGAAAGTTTTTTAGAAAGTTTTAACGAAGAGGAAATAAAATCTTATAAAGAATTATTTAAATTATGCGTTGATTTGAGAAAAAGTTTAAGATTAAAACATAACGAGGCGATAGATTTTAAAGAATACGAATCTAAAATGCAAAAATTATACGACACATTTATTGGAACGGAAACTAAAGTAAAAGTTCTTAATCAAATTCCTAATATTTTGAGTCAAGATTTTGAAAAAGAAATAGAATGTTTGGGAGATGCAAAAGCTGATGCGATATTAAACGCGGCTAACGATATGATAAAAGAAAAGATGGAAGAGAATCCCGCTTTCTACGAAAAACTTTCCGAGAAAATAAAACGAATAATAAAAGATTATGAGAGCAAAAGAATAAGCAAAGAGAATTTTTTAAAAGAAGCGTTAAAAATAAAATTGGAATTAGCGGGAGAAAGTTACGAAGAAAATATTAAATACGATGAAAAAATAAGAGATAATAAATGCGCGAGAGCCGTTTACGATAATACGGAAAAATATATTAAAGACAAGGAAACATTAATAGAATTTTCATTATTCGTTGACGAACTTTTTAAATCAAAAAGTAAAAAACCAGATTGGCAAGATAGTTCTGATATAATGAAAAGTATAGAAGGCGAAATAGATGATAGATTAAGCGATTTGGAAGACGAAAACAAAATTGAAAAATTGGATAACGAAACCGTAATCGATTTTCTACAAATATTAAGAAAAATAGGTTTGAAAGCGTATTCTTAAACGGTTAATAATTAATGAACGAAATTATAATAAAATATAAAAGAATAAAAAATATATACATAAGAGTAAAACCCGATTTGAATATTCATGTAACCGCTCCGAAAAGAGTAGCAAAAAAATATATAAAAGAAATTATTGAAAAACGAAAAGAATGGATTGAAGAGCGAATCGAAACGATGCAAAAAAAGAATATTCATGACATTTCTATTAAAAAACTCGAGGACGGAAACGAAATATTTTATTTGGGAAAAAGTTATATGCTTAAAACGATAAAAAGCAAAAGAGAAAATATAATACTTGCGGGGAGAATAATGTATATGTATGTCAATATTAAAAACGATTTGCAAAATAACGAAAACATTAATAAAAGAAAAAAAGAAGTGCTGCTCGATATATGGTATAAAAAAGAAGCGATAAAACTTTTTGACGAATTAATAAAAAAATATTCTTCGTTAATGAATATAAAAGTCGAAACATTTACGGTGAAAAAATTAAAATCAAAATGGGGTTCATGCGATACCGTTAAAAAACATATAGTTTTGAAT
The DNA here is from genome assembly GCF_005518285.1 of Brachyspira catarrhinii. Lineage (GTDB taxonomy): Bacteria > Spirochaetota > Brachyspiria > Brachyspirales > Brachyspiraceae > Brachyspira > Brachyspira catarrhinii. The sequence goes on from NZ_SJDU01000143.1 coordinate 3,702, forward strand.
TTGGAATTAATTAAATATCCGATTCATGCGATAGAATATATAATTTTACATGAAATGGCTCATTTAATATATCCGAATCATAGCAAAAATTTTTATAATACTGTCGCTTTATATATGCCCGAATGGAAAAAAGCGAAAATAATACTCGACACTTTTTTTGATATATGATTCCAATAATTTATTATGTTTAGTTGCGCTTAAAAGTAATATTGACAAGAAGATTATTTTATATACTATATTATTTATGAATTTTTATCTTAAGTAAGTTTTTAGAAAATTAAAATAAATTCAAAAAATTAAGATAATTATTTAATATCATAAAAATAAATTTAATTAGGATAATATAATGAATACGAATAAAAAAATAATGAAATCGGTTATAAATAAAACTCCGAATGTGGAAAAAATAACTCAATTAATTATAGCAGCTCTTTTATATATTTTCACTTTAGTTTTGGTTTTTCCAACATATACGCAAAATATAACGATTCCAGCTATAGGCGAAATAGTTAACGAACCGCTTACATTGAAACGAACGGTTAGATACGAAAACAAAGAGGAAACAGAAAAACTTATAAATTATTCAAAAGCGAATATAAGACCAATATTTGAAATGCCGATGATTATAAGAGAAAGGACAATTTCAAACATCGGCGAAGTATTTTCTTTTATTAACGAATCTTCAGAAAAATACTCCGCAAACGATATTGACGAAGTTTCAAATTTTGTTTCTATAGATGAAATGTATAACGAATTTTCTAAAAAGTTTAATTTGAGCGTTAGCAAATCGGTTTTTTCAAACGCGATAATAGACAATTTGAATAATTTGGAATACGAAGAAAAAATTAAAGAGACGATAAACGATTTTTTTGAAGCGGGAATAATATCGAGAAGAAATTTGAACCCCGAAACTTTAAGACTAATTCAAAATAACGGAATATTCGTTTATAAATTTAACGACTCGGTAATAGAAGAAAAAATAGTTCCAAGAAATAGAGTTCGTTTTTTGGAAGATTTGCGTTCGGAATTAGGCTCTATAATAGGCTCTAAATATAGAGAACTTAACGCTTTCAATATAAATACTCTATCGTCTTTAACAGGCGCGTTTTTGCAAGATAATTTGATTTACGATTCCGACAGAACTCAAGCGGAAATTGATAAAGTTTCGACAACGGTAGAACCCATTTACACGACTATAAAAGCGGGTTATCCTATTTTGGAAAAAGGAGAGAGAGTCAACGAAGAAAAAGTAAATTTATTAAGATATATATTAAACGACAATAATTTTTTCAGTTTTAATATTACGATTTTGATAGGGCAGATATTTTTTACTTTTCTTTTATTTCTATCTCTCGGATTTATTATTTTTAGATTCAATGTCGATTTTTATACGAATTTCAAAAACTATTTGCTATTTTGCTTTGAATATATATTTATTATGATTACCGCTTATGTATGCAAAAATTATATATCGAACGGAATTATAAACGAAAATCTGCCGTTTTATATTTATACTTTTATACCGATGTTTGCAATTTTGAATTCTTTGCTTGGAGCGAGAAGAGGAATATCTTCAATAGTTACTTTATGCGTAACGGTTTTAGCCGCAAATATGGCTCAAGCGGGAATATTTGAAACTTTTTCGTTATTTATCGGCTCGACTATAGTTTCGATAATTTCAAAAAAGATAGTCAATAGAAACGGAGTTTTATGGCTCGGCTTTTATTTGGGAATATATTTAAGTTTGATTTCGCTTGTAAATATGTTTTTAACCAACGATATTCATTTTAATTATATTGTTTTTATACTCTCTTTTACGAGCGGAATGATACAGGCTGTTTTGGTTAAGTCAAGTTTTCCGTATTTTTCGGGTTTTT
>NZ_SJDU01000144.1 GCF_005518285.1 Brachyspira catarrhinii
AATTAATCTTTCGGTAATATTGTTTATATATTCCTCTTTTGCGTTTGGTTTCATTACTACTATCATAATTTTATCTCCTTAAAATAATTTTATAATATTCTTAAATTAATATAATCTATAGATAAAGTTTGATTATTATTCGATTTTGTGATTACAAATTTATAATCGTCTTTTTCAAAATAATATATTTCGACTAAAATATTTCCGTCACTATTGTCTATTATTTCGCAGTTAAGATTAATATTATTAGCATTTAAATTACTTAATATATTTTCTAAAGCTTCCTCGACATTATTATTTATACTAACGGTTATCTGTTCTATTATATTGTCTCCCACGAATACGATAATCTTTCCATCACTTTCTTTCACTTTTATATTTTTTCTTAAAATATTATTTCTAATCGAATCTTTATTCGTTTCAAAAATTTTAGATAAATTATCAAACGAAGTATTAAAAGAAATTGACGCTAAAGATTTTATATCGCCAGCGCTTATATAAATAAAATTGGAATATATAAGATTTTCCGACAAATCCAATTCTCTATTAGCCTCTCTGTTTTTATGAATCAAATTTGCAAAAACTATGCATAAAATAAACAGACATGAAAACAGTATAAATTTTATAGCTCGCATTTTATTTATAAATAATCAAAACAAAACAATTAATTTTCCGTTAGCAATATATCGTCAACTTCTTCTATAGAAAATAGCGGCATATCGTTTGCGTTATAGAAAGAAGGACTAACGGTAAAATTTAAAACGCCCTTATACCGTTTATATTTTTCCGCTTCTATGACTATATCCAAATTCAAATCGATACTTTCGTTTGAATCCACTTTTTTCGGCATAAAACAGAACATAAATTTTCCCGGAACATTTTTTGAAACTACGGCTGGATTTGGAAAATTAGCTCCGTATCCTTCTATGAGTTTGTCTTTATAATACATATATACCAACGCGTTTTCCACTTTTTCAAAACCGCTCGCCGAACATATATTTCCCGTTATGCTCGGATAAGTTAAATAATAACCGTTTTCTTCTATAATGGGGATAGATTCTAAAGGAGTATTTTCTTTTCTTCTTCTTATAACTTCGCATGCTTTTTCTATCGTATTTATTATTTCGATATTTTCTTCCGTATCGCCTCTGTCGTAGCTATGCAAAACTCCCCTTGCGCTCGTCACATATTGAGGTTGCACTCTATTCAAAGTGTAGGCTATTATATCCATACGCATATTTGTATTTGCAGGTATATTTTTTTCTTTAAAATAAGAATCCGCCAATTTGGAAATTTTTTGTTCCATAAGATTTACTAAATACATAATATTCTCCTTAAAAAATTCAGAGTTTATAATTATAATATATTATAATTATATAAAATAAAATATTATTTGTCAAAACGATTTTATATTAAAAATATAATAAAAAAATAAATTTTTTGTTAAAAATTTTTTAATAAAACGAACTATTATTTAGTAATCGTAAACAACATAAGTTCAAAGCGAGCCTTAAAAATATTATTCGGAGCGCTAACGCTTAAAGTATTTAAATAAGATATTTGCGATATTATATTTATTATTTCGGAAAGCGAAAATAATTTTAAAGCGTTCTTTTTTTTCGTCAAAATAAAAGCGGGAATTTTCGTTATTTTGCTTATATCGTTTAACGCGCTTTGAGGAGGAAAAATTTTCATGTAATATAACGCTACAAAATTATTCATCATAAGAGCGAGAGAACTCGAAGCGTCTTGGTCTAATCGATTCATCAAACTGAAGCATTTATTTCTATTTCTTTCAAAAACCGCGTCCAAAAAATCGAATATATTTTTATTTTTAGACACATAAGTAAAGTCAATAATATCTTCAATATTCAAATATTCTTTATCGTTATAATTGCAAATTTTATCGAGTTCGGAATACAAAGAATTATAATCTAAATTTATATTGTTTATCAAATATTCAATCGCTTCGCTTGAGATTTTTTTCCCGTTTTTATTTATATAAGCGTTTATTAATCCTCTGAAATCTTTTTCGTCTGGCAAAGGAAAATTTATAAAATGCAAATAATTTATATTTTGTTTTTTTGAAAAATATTTATAAATAGAATCCTCTTCCAAAGAGTTTTCGGTTTCGAGTATTAATATTGAAGATTTTGAAGGATTAGAACAATAATCGATAAAATCGTCTTGAAAATTATTATATTTATAAATTACTATGACTCTAATTTGAGAGCCTAAAGGCGGCGTGTCGGCAATTTCCAAAGGCGAATAACCTATAGCGTCATTTTTATCGTAAAACACATTATAATTCATTTCGCTTTCGCCTTCGTCTTTGAAAACGGAAGAATGCAAAGAGGCTATAAAAGTTTTTTTGAATAATCTTTCTTTTCCCGTCAAAATATAAATTCCGAATTTGAACGGTTCTTTAATATAATTGTCTTTTAATTTTTTATAGTCCAATTTGTTTTTTATAGAAATTGCGTTTATCATTAATTTATTTTAAGTTTCCTATTTTTATTAATAAAGACTCTTATCTCTATTTTGCATTCGTCATGAGCGTCTAATTTTACTTTTTTTACAACGGCATTAACTTTATGATTTTTATCGTCCATTTTATAAGAAATTAACGATGAGATAATATTGGGAACATATCCTAATTTTATCCAATTCATATCGTATACCGCTATTGCAAATTGGTCGTAAGGATAACTCGTATCTTGAATAAGATTTATAGGTTCGTTTTTCGATAAATATTCAATTATTTCTTTTCCATCGCTATCTTTATAATCGGCGACAAAAAAATCTATATAATGTTTTTTCGTTTTATAATCCGTGTTAATTATAACTCTTCTATAACTGTCTTCTTGACTTCTTATACTTATAAGATGTTTTGTAATGTTTTCGCTTTTAGTATACAAAATTCGCCCCGCAATATTTGTTTTAATTTTTATTTTATAATAAAGAATTTTACTTTAAATCGAATTTTCTGTCAAGCGATTAATAATAAAATAATTGAGAAAATAATTAATTATTTGTATTATCCAAGAATTATTTACAAGTTTTTGGAACGCTTAAAATATTATAATTGACAAATTAAAAATTACATATATTATAACGAATGCATAAAAATTATTATAAAACAAATTAAAATACTATTATAAATTATGAATATCGATAAATTTTTTTTAGATTTCGGCGGAAAGTTGGAAAAAGATTCCGTTTTGGTTGGATTGGATTTTAACATTGAAGATAACGACAACAACAAATTTTATTCGATTGATAACGATTATAGAATCGTAAAAAACGATATAGAAAATTCTTTATCGGGTTATTCGATTTTAAATAAATTCGCTTATAAAAATAATAAAAAAATAAATATTGACGAAGAAATTATTAACAATGCGTTTGAAAAAAAATTATTATTCGGAATTCCTTTATATATTCCAAATCAAAACAAAAAAATCAACAAGGCTTTATTTTTGGACAGAGACGGAATATTGATGGAAGATTTGGGATATGTCGGAAGTATCGATAGAGTGAAAATAAAAAAAGAATTTATCGACATTGTAAAATACGCGAAAGAAAAATGTTTTATAACGATAGTCGCCACAAATCAGGCGGGCGTTTCTTACGGTTATTATAGCGAAGAAGAAGTTCAAAAAGTCCATAAATATATTTACGAAGAATATAAAAAATTGGGAGCTTTAATAGACGATTTTTATTACTGCCCATATCATATAAAAAGCGAAAATAAAAAATATAATATAACTTCGGCAATGCGAAAACCCGAAGCGGGAATGCATTTGCTTGCCTCCAAAAAATATAATATCGATTTGAGCGAGTCTTTTATGATAGGAGATAGAGACACGGATATTATAAAAATTCCTTATTTGAAAACTCTTCTTATTGAAACTCCCGCTTATAAAATAATTAATAGAGAAAAAATTGTCGAAACGAAAGATATATATTCTTATTTGGAATATTCTAAAATAGGAGATTGAATAATGAAAGAAGTCTATAAAAATTTATTTGTTGGAAACGATAACGACTGTGAAAAATTTGAAGGCGCTATAGTTCATGCATGCCAAAGTTGTTTTGCTCGCGGAGTTCATGGGAATATTGGCGATAAAAAAGTTTTTGAAAATGTTGACGATTTATATTTGAATCTGCTTGATATTTCGAGTCTATCTTACGATTACGCTTATCCTATAATAAAAAAGTCAATCGAATTTATCGACAGAAAAATAAAAGAAAAACCCGTGCTAATTCATTGCAATTTTGGAATGTCGCGCTCTCCTTCTATAGCTCTACTTTATATGGCTAAAAAATGTTATATAGACAATTCTTCTTTTAAAAACGCCGTCAAAGATTTTAAAAAAGTTTATAAATATTATTCACCTGGTTTTGGAATGCATAAATACTTTGAAAAATATTGGGACGATATAATGAAATTTTAGAAAATATTTCTTTATTTTAAATATTTTTCCATCCCATAGGGACGCACACTCTGTGGGATGGGTAATCCAAGCGAAAGAAAAAACAGCGACTGCCTGCCGTTGACGAAAAACAACCCCATGCATCTCTACATGAGGTTCGTAAAAATTATATTATATGAAAGAATGTAGATTATCCGCAAGTCTAAATTCTTTTAATATTTGTTATTCAGTCGGTAAAACCCATGTAGCTCCCGACATACTATTTTCAAATTTTAGAGTAATATTATTATCAGCCATTTCATAGGTTTCAGTCATAACTAATTTTACACTAAAAGTAATTGAATTTTGGTCATTTTCTACAGCCTTAATATCATTATTAAATATAACATCCGTAAAATATCCCTTATTACTTAATTTTTTAAATTTAGTTATAAATTTATCTGCTAATGATTTAGCGTCATACTCAAAAACATCAGCATAATCGTTATTTTTATATAAATAATAATTTCCATTTTTATCATAGGTATTATAAGAAAAATTGACCTCTTTTGAAGCATCAGAAGCATCTGAATATAATAATATATCACCCATTTCTTTTAACCCATCTATTAGAAATTGAATTCCTGTTTCCCCTGCAGTAACTTCTTGAGCATGCGTCAATTTTACTTCAATGGATAAAGTTTGAGTATTGGGGTTCAAAGTTTTATCGTCTGCCGTAAAAGTGAAATTAATCGTAATCGTTTTTTCTGCAGGAGTAGTCGAACTATCAACCTGCTTCATTTTATCCGCTACGCTATCTTTCGCAGTCAATACATTATCTGCAACTTGGAAATCCTCCGCTGTGATTTTTTTAGTTTCATCCGTTTCGCTATCTTCGACTGTGTAAGTCAAACTGTAAGCATAATTGTTTGCCGAAACGAAACCTATTTTTATTGTTCCGATAGTTTCGCTCGTTTTTACGATTGAAGCTTTGACATTGTCCGTTGCCTCGCTGATGGAAAAAGTTCCTGGAGGTATGTCGTTTGTTATTACTCCGCCGTCTGTTGGAGTGTC
>NZ_SJDU01000145.1 GCF_005518285.1 Brachyspira catarrhinii
ATTAGGATTTATATTTACGCCTTTCGATTTATATCTATTGGCTATGAACTCTCTTAAAGGCAAATATCCGTCCGCGTTATTATATTGCAAAGCCTGAATTCCGTTACTATCCAAAACTTTAGCGCATGCCTCTTTAATTTCTTTAACGGGAAAAGATATTGGATTTGGCAAACCTCCCGCAAACGAAATCAAATCTCCTTTTGCTGCAACATCAAGCATCATTTTTACAAACTGCCCTTGAAAATCTTCTTTTAAAGCTCTTTTCGATAATCTTACTTTCATGTCTAAAACTCCTTTATTAATTAAACGGTTTTTTATTTATAGTTTTTTATAAAATATAAACTAATACGAATTTTAAATTTTTACTTTATTTAATTAAATTTTTTATTTTTAAAATTTAAATTCTTTTAACAATATTACAGATTTGTATAAATTGCAATAGTTTAATTCGATTTATTTGGATTGCCACGCTATTCAAAATCGCTCGCAATAATAAAATGCGTTAAAAAATTGTTATTAAATAAAATTTTTACATTTTAATTTACTTTATTAAAACTTACTTTAAAATCAAAATTATATAAATCGGTTTGACATTTTAAGACATTTACGGCTAATTTTATGTTGTCGTCTATTTTCTTGCCTACGATAATCGCTCTAACTTCTTTATTTTGTTCTCTTTCCAAAAAAGAAACATATCGGGCTACTTGTCCTATAACTTTATCGGAAACTCTATTTTTCTTAAGTTCTATAACAACCATTCTTCCCTTTTTGTCTGTGGCTAATAAATCTATAGGTCCCGATATAGTCGGATATTGTCTCCTTATTAATCTTAATCCTTTATCCAATTCTTTTATATGTTTTTCTAAAAAATCTTCCAATATTTTTTCATCTACAAGAACGGATTTAAAGTCTTTTTCCGAAATAGCGTTTATGCTTTTATTTATTTTAATTTTATTTTTCTGACAATAATTATAAGTATTTAAAGCGTTATCTACATCCGATATATCCGTATAATAATCCAAAGCAAATTCGATAGGAGATATATTTTTATTGTCGCTTCCATAATAATAAAACCAATCTTTCTTTTCTTTAAAATCTATCCATATAGCGTTTTTATTGCAATCATTTAAAAATTTTTCCAATTCTTTTTTATTTTTAATAAATATATTCGAATTTTCTATATAAAATAAATCGGAAGAAGCGAAAAAATTAAAAGCGTAGCTGCTGTCCAATTCTATAGTGTTTAATATTGATTTTCTTTTTTTATTTTGTATATTCTTTATATTTTTTGCTTTCAAATAATCTTTTATTTTTTCCTTGTCTTTATCGCTTAATAATCTATATTTTTCTATTTCGTCTATAGATTTTTTAATTTCGTTATTATTTAATTTTTTAGCTATAAATAGGCAATATTCGTCTTTGGTTAAACGCTTATCTTTTAATTTTATTAAAACATTGGCTAAATAAAATATAGGCAATACTTTAATATTATCTTTATCTTTTGCAATATTAAATTTATTAAATTCAAATCTTCTTATTTGATTGAATATTATTTCCTCATAACTTGATTTTTCTAATAATAGTTTTCCTATGTCGGTTATATGCAATTTTTCCTTTTCATTAACCCAAGCCAAACCTAAAGTTGAAGTAATAACTTTTATAACTCTGATTATTGCGTTTTCATCGTCTTCGTTTTGATTTTCCGCTCTCGGTTCAAATAAACCTTTCTTTATAAATTCTTTTCTAATAATAGTTTGAAGTCCGCTATTCCATATTTCGTTTTCGTATTCTTTTAAAACAGATAATTTATTTTTTATATTTTCAAAATTATCGCTTTTTATCGCATAACCTTTTGGTATATACCAATATAAATTATTGCTTAAATAATTATTAAAAAATTCTTTCCAATATAACTCTTTTATTACATTCATAAATTATAACTCGAATAACATTTTTTCTTCGGTTGTTTTCAAAATATTATTAGCGTTGTTTTTATTTGGCATTTTTATTCTGTCTATAATTAAATTACGAGCCAAATTTTTATCGACATTCGCTATTCTGTCTCTCGCAATATTGCAATAATCCAAATTTAATTCTATTCCTATAAATCTTCTTTTGCTTATATACGCCGATAAAGTTGTCGAACCCGAACCGTTAAACATATCCAAAACTATATCGCCTTTAAATCCCAATTCTTCGACTCCTCTGAAAGTATACATAGCGATTAATCTATTTGGAATTTCCAATGGAAACGGAGCGGGATGTCCGCCAGAATTTTTTCTATTTATATTCGTTGGCATTATTGGCCAAACCTGCATAGAAACATTTAGCCATTCTTCCTGCGTGATTTTGCTATATTCTTTAATCTCTTGAGGAATTTTTTTAGGCGAGCCTTCCTTAACTAAAACATTTATAAATTCTATAGTATTGTCTTCATAAATATTGGGCGGATAAGGATAACTGCCGAACATTTTTTTAGAGGTTTGTTTTTGCCAAATATATAAACTAAATCTATGAAGTCCCAAATTGCTATCTAAAACTTTTCTCTCTATATCCGCAGAAATATTTAAAAGTTTTCTCGTATGAGTAGAAGCGTCCACAGATTTTGAAACGGGAACTATCGGAGTAATATAGGCTATTTTTCCGTTTGGTTCTAATACTCTTGCCGACTCTTTAAATATATTTAGCATTTGATATAAATATTCTTCGTAAGAGCATTGCCCGTATTGTCCGTCAACTCCGTAATCTATCAAATTCCAATAAGGCGGACTTGTTACAATTAACGATACGCTATTATCGTCTAATAATTTCATAGTTTTAAGAGCGTCATCGCAAGTTATTTTATTTATCAAGTTTTCCATAAAAAATATAATACTTTAATATTATTATAAATTCAATATTAAAATCGCATTTCAATATAAACCGATTGAAAAAATATAGCATTCATACTAAAATATAACGAAATTTTATAAATGAAACGGATTAAAAAAATGATTTACTATGATAACGATATTCTTATGTGCGAAGATATTGCAATTTCCGATTTGGTTAAAATCTACAAAACGCCTTTTTACATATATTCAAAAAACGATATTTTAAATAAAATTAAAAATCTTAAAAATATATTTTCGGAGATAAAAGATTGTTCAATTGTTTACGCGATAAAAGCGGAAAATAATTTATCGATATTAAAATTAATGATTGAAGAAGAAATTGGAGGCGATGTAGTTTCAATCGGAGAGATTTTAAAATATATAAAAGCTGGCGGAAAAGCGGAGAATATAGTTTTTTCGGGCGTGGCTAAAAGCGAAGAGGAAATAAAAAAATCTATTGAATTAAATATAAACAGATTCAATATAGAATCGTTTCCCGAAGCTATTAGAATAAACGATATTGCAAAAGAATTAAAAAGAAAAGTAAAATGTTCGATAAGAGTAAATCCTAATGTTGATGCTCATACTCATGAAAAAATTACAACGGGAATTCATGGAAATAAATTCGGAGTAAGCATAAAAACTATAAGAGAGAATTCAAAATTATTAAAAAGTTTGGACAATATAGAAATAGAATCTCTCTCAATGCATATCGGCTCGCAAATGGTTGACGCCGAACCTTTTTACAGAGCGATAATCGTAATGAAAAGCTTAATCGAAGAAATTAACGGCATGGGTTTCAATATAAAAAATATAGACATTGGCGGAGGTTTCGGAGTCCGTTATAATAGAGACCATTCGGGATTCGACTTTGATAAATTTAAAAAAGAAAGCGTAAGTTTATTGAAGGAAATGGATTTAAGCGTCACAGTCGAACCTGGAAGATATTTTGTGGCGGAAGCGGGCGCTTTGATAATGAAAATAGAATATATAAAAGAAGAATTAAATAGAAAATATGTCATTCTGAACGGAGGAATGAACGATTATATTCGAGTGGCGATGTATGAAGCCTACAACGAAATAATGCCTTTAGTAAAAAGAGAAGGTTTTTCAAATTACGATTTCGTGGGACCGATATGCGAAAGTTCGGATATATTTGCAAGCGATAGAGAATCCAATTTGCTTAAAGCGGGAGATTATGTCGCTTTGCTCGATGCGGGCGCTTACGGGTACAGCATGGCTGGAAATTATAACTCTCGTCCTTTAATAGCTCAAATTATGGTAGACAAAGACAAACATTATATTATAAGAAGAGAGCAGAGTTTTGAAGATATGATAAAAGACGAATTAATTTAAATCAATATTATTCATACTATAATAACATTTTTGACAAAACTTATAATTAGTATATAATTTATTAAAATTAATTTTTAGGAGAGAATTATGTCAACGCCACATATATCCGCTAATAAAGGCGATATAGCGGAAACTATACTTTTACCTGGGGACCCTTTGAGAGCGAAATTTATAGCGGAAAATTTTTTAGAGAATGTCGTTCAATATAATTCTGTTAGAAATATGTTCGGCTATACGGGAAATTATAAAGGCAAAAAAATTTCGGTTCAAGGCACGGGAATGGGAATGCCTTCTTGCGGTATATATTCTTACGAGCTAATACATTTTTTCGGATGCAAAAATCTTATAAGAATTGGAACGGCGGGAGCTTTATCCGACAAATTGAAAATTGGAGATTTGGTTATAGGAATGGGAGCTTGCACCGACTCGAATTACGCTTACCAATACGAGCTTAAAGGGACTTTCGCACCAATAGCGAGTTATGAATTATTAAAAAAAGCGGTAGACAAAGCGGAAAGCATGAAAATAAATTATCATGTAGGAAATATATTGTCTTCCGATGTATTTTACGGAGCGAATAATTCCACGATTGAATGGGCAAAAATGGGAGTTCTTGCCGTTGAAATGGAAGCCGCCGCATTATATATGAACGCCTCTTACGGAAAAGCGAACGCTCTTTGTATACTTACGATTTCCGATTCTTTGATTACGAAAGAAGCTACAACTCCCGAACAGAGAGAAAAAACTTTTACAAATATGATGGAAGTCGCCTTATCTTTGGCTTGATTATAAAGAAAAAATATCCTTTATAATATAAATAAAATCTTGTTTTTGGAATTTTTGAAACTGAATAACATTTTCTATCGCGTCCGCATAATATAATTTATTTTCGCTCGGCAAATAAGAAATGACGAAACTTTGAGAATTAAAGCCTTCAAATAATTCTTTCGTATATCCGTTTTTTGAAATGTCGATTATTCTATTGGGAATATTATCTCCGAAAAAAATAAAAACTATATGATTATAAAGTTTAGCTTTCAATATTTTTTCATTTTCTTTTTTATCTTTTTTGAATAGTTTTTGATTGTCGTCAATATATAAATCCAATATTTCGTTTAATTCGTTTTTAATCGTAGTCAAAATTCCTTCGCCGTCTTTGTCAATATCGACAAGTATAAAATAATAAGCGTATAATATTATTGATTTCTTTTTTTGGACGATTTATAGAAATAATAATATTTATATAACCGTCCTT
>NZ_SJDU01000146.1 GCF_005518285.1 Brachyspira catarrhinii
ATGCATATTTCTATATTTCTAAAATTATTTAATGAAATAAAATATCTTTGTCCCATTCCATCAGATAAACGATAAGCTTGCCTATGAAAAAATTCAGTATCGCACATATAAGACTTAAATTTTAAATCTATCTCTTTATTAAATCTAACACGAATTATATGATAACTATAAACCGTATCGTGAAAATCTTCCATTGCGACAGACGATTTAGCAATACCTTCCCTATCTTCAGAGCTTGGAGTAATAAATAAATCGCCTTTTCTTATATTACACTTTTCTAATTGTTTTTCTGTAGCCGTTGTCATATAAGTTATTTCTTTTTCGTAAAGTTTATTTCTATTAAATACATCTAAATAATTCAATAGTTTTATAGGTATTTCATTGTCTCTAATTTTTTTATCAACTCCCGTAGCGGTTATTATTCCCAAATCTCCAAGTTTAACAGTTTCCCATTCGTCATTAAATTCTTTAAATCTCGCTTCGGGGACATTTTTGTCTTTCTTACAAGTCAATAATTTTTTCGCAATTCCTCTTTTAAATTTTTCTTTTTCTTCGATTAATTTAATTGTGTTTTCTAAATACGCGTCAATTTTTGAAAGCACGGAGGCAATGCGTTTTTGTTCGTCTAATAATAAAGGTATTGCAATGGTAAGATTTTCAAAAGTAGTTTTATTCATTATTGGGACAACTCCCCTCGCCACAAATTTAGATATATAGGGAAAAGAATTTATTAATTGATAATATACAAATTCGTTATCAATTCCTTCGCTTACTCTTAAAACATTTATTTGTTGATTGCAAGTAAAGTCGCATCCCGCTAATGCAATTTTACCTATTGAACCGATACAAACATATAAAATATCTCCTTTTTTGAATTTCCTTGATTTTTCAAAACCTTTATCAGATAATTTTCTAATGGAATTAAAAATATATTTATTTTCTTTTATATCGGCAGAAGTTACGAATAAATGTTCGTTTCCAAAATTTTCTTTATCAAGTGTGGAAGGCGTCATTCCCGTAAATGCTTTGCCTATATCTTTTAATTTTTTATATTCCCAACCGTTAGGCAATTTATTCATAATTATTCCTTAAATATTATTATCTTAAAGGAGCTTGAGATATGCTTACTTTAATTTTATTCATTTTATCATTATCTTTATATTTATTATAAATAATTTTTTTAATATAATCCGAAGTTAATTCTCTATCCTCTATTTTACCGCCCAATATAATTTCTTTTATAAAATTTTCGTTTTCGTTAAATAATTCGTTATAATTTATATATAATCTTTTATTATCTTCTTCTATTTTTTCATTTTTATAATCGGTTGTGACAAGCATTCTTAATTCTTGTTCTTCAAAAAACGCTTCATGTTTTATTATATATCTTATATTTTCAAATAGATTGGAAAATATTTCATCTTTTAAATTTTTATCTTCTATTTGTTTATCTATTTTTTCTGTAAAATTAAATATTTTATAAAATATATAATTTATAATATTCTCTATGTTTTCATCAATAATTTTATTTACTTTTAACCTACAATATTTATTTAAATCTACTATTATATTAGAATATTTTGAATCCGTAGGATTAAATATTAATTGGTTTTTCGATTCATTATAATAAAGTATAAAATATAAATTATTAATACCTTTTTTATAATCGGACATCATTTGCATTGGAGAAGCTAAAGATATTGGCTCGCAATTAAAATAATTTTTATCTATGCATAAACATACGCCTGTAGCTTCTTTATTTTCTTTTTTACCGTAAAGTCTAAACATAGTTAAAGCGTCTTTATTTCTTGAGAATGAAGTTTGCAAAGTAATTAAATTTTCTTCATTTTTAATTTTTATATTTAAACCGTTTTTATTAAAAATATTTTCTAATATTTTACCCTCTTTAGGGTCGTTGGCATTCGATATATTCGTTATTCTAATTCTACTTTCTTTACTATCTATTAATTTTAATAATGTATTCATAGAAGTATAATGGGCTATTTCTATATTATTATTTTTTGTATGTATTATTATAAAATAAAGAGATAATACTTGAAGTAAAAAATACTCATATAATAAAATCTTCTTTATATCTTTTAATATATTTTTATTTTCACTATTTTTTAAATATTTAGATATAATACTGTTTAGTAAATTAAATGTAATATCTTTACGCCATAAATCATTATATTTATCTTCTGATAACATTTTAAAAATATCTTCTATAGTATCGCTATTATAATTCCATATATATAATGATATTACTTGATTAATATAATTATACTTTAAATATTTATCTAATTTAGAGCATTGAAGAAAAGCCTCTATAGATTCTTGATATAATCCCAAGTCATGCTTTGCTATTGATATGTTAAAATATGAAATTTGATTATAAGGATTTAATTTGATTGCCGTATTATAATCATCAAAAGCCTCTTCATATTTTTTAAATCTAATATTTATCATTCCTCTTAAATTATAAAAATCAGAAAAGGAAGGATGTGGTTTTTTAATATTATTTATTACATTATTGCATAATTCTAAAGCTTTTTCATTATCACCCTTAATTAAATGTAGCGTTATGTTTTTTAACATATCCATAAATAAAAACCTTACTAATTAATTATTTAAATCACAATCTTATCAAAAATAATTTTAACTTCGCTCTCTAATTTTTCCCTTTCGCTTTCCAAATTATAAATCTTTAATTTTGAAGCTTTCAAATCTACATTTTTATAACTTTCAAAAGAATCGATATATCGGACTATATTAAGATTATAATCGTTCGCTTTAATTTCGTCCAAACTAACGACTCGGCAATATTCGTCAATATTTTTTCTTTTTCTATATACCGAAACTATTTTCAAAATATCTTCTTCTCTCAATTTATTTTGTCTTTTGCCTTTATAGTAATAGTCGCTGGCGTCAATAAAAAATATGTCTTTATTTTTCTTATTGTTTTTTAGAATAAGTATGCAAGTTGGAATAGAAGTTCCATAAAATAAATTTTCGGGAAGCCCGATAATCGTGTCGAGTAAATTACTTTCCACTATTCGCTCTCTTATAATTCCTTCGCTCGCTCCTCTCGATAAAACGGTAGGAGGCATTACCACAGCCGTTATTCCGTTTTCGTTCATACTGTTAACCATATGAAGCAAAAAAGCCAAATCGCCTTTAGTTTTCGGAGGGATTCCAAATTCAAATCTGCCGAACTTGTCGTTTGACGCAATCTCTTCGCCCCATTTATCCAAACTGAAAGGAGGATTTGCCACCACGACATCGAATTTCGCCAATTTGTCTTTATCTATAAATTTAGGTTCTTTAATCGTATCGCCCCATTCTATTTTTGCCGAATCGCCAATTTCATGCAAATACATATTCATTCTGCAAAGAGAATAAGTTTGACTGTTTTTCTCCTGCCCGTAAATAGAACAGTTTTCTTTTCCAATTTCTTTATGGACTTTTATTAATAACGAACCGCTGCCGCAAGTAGGGTCGTAAACTTTCGCTCCCGTTCTGTCGCCAACCAATTTCGCTATAAGAGTTGAAACTTCTGGAGGAGTAAAAAATTCGCCGCCTTTCTTTCCCGCATCGCCCGCAAAATTTGAAATCAAATATTCGTAGGCGTCTCCCATCACATCGTTATTTTGAAGCGCGCTCGGACTCAAATCGAGTTCGCTGTCGCTAAAATCTTCGAGCAAATGTTTTAAAATCGCGTTTCGAGTTTTTGTCTCGCCGAATTTATTCGAATCGTTAAAGTCTATATTGTTAAAAATCCCGTCAAATTTTTGAGGATTATCCCTTTCGATTTTTCTTAAAGCGGTATTTATAATTTCGCCAATATTCGGAGCTTCCTTATTCTTAAGCAAATATTCAAAACTCGCGTCTTCGCTTACTATATAATTCATTCTGCCAATCGCTCTTTTTAATCTTTCGCTATCTCCTTTATATTTTATCTCCAATTCTTTTTTCTTTTCTTTTGCAAAGTCAGACAAATATTTTACGAAAAGCATACTCAAAATATAATCTTTATAAGCCGAAGAATCTATCGAACCTCTAAAAGTGTCGCATGCTTTCCAAACTATATTTTCCACAGTTTCTTTTGCAGTTTTACGCATCGTTTCTCCTTAAAAGAATTCTAATATATTATTTTGACGATTTACATATTATATGTTTAATTATTCAATTTTACAATTTTCAATTATATGCTAATATTATTAATACAAAATATAAATTTATAAATTTGGATTATCTTATGAGCAAATTTGACAAATATTTTTTAATGAACGAAAAAGACATTTTGGAATATTCAAAAGAAAAATTAAAATATTTTGATTCCAAAAATAAAATAACCTGCCGAGAAATTGGAGACGGAAATTTAAATTATGTTTATAGAGTAAAAAATAATAAAAAATCCGTCATAATAAAACAGGCGGGAATTCGCACGAGAAGCGACTCTTCGGGAAGAATACTCGATATTAACAGAAACAAAAGAGAAGCCGAAATTTTAACCTATTACGGTAAAAAATTCCCAAAACTTGCCCCAAAAATTTATCATATTGACGAAACGATGAAATTATTCGTAATGGAAGATTTGAAAGATTATACGATATTGAGAGACGCTTTGATTAAAGGAAAAATTATATCGCATTTGCCAGAACAGATAACCGATTTTATAGTAGAAACAACTTTATCGACAGCGGATTTTTTTACGGACGCATTCGATAAAAAAAATCAAGTCGCAAAATATACGAATAAAGAATTGTGTAAAATAAGCGAGGAATTGGTATTTACCGAACCGTTTTTTAATCTGCTTAAAGAAAATGTTTTTTCCGATTGTTTGAAAAAATATGTCAAAAAAGAATTTTATAAAAATAAAGAATTGCAATTCGAGGCGGCGAAATTAAAATACGAGTTTATGAATAATCCTCAAGCGTTGATACATGGAGATTTGCATACGGGTTCTATATTTGTGAACGACAAATATATTAAAGTTATGGACTGCGAATTTGCGTTTTACGGACCGATAGGCTACGATTTGGGAACTATAATCGCAAATCTAATTTTTTCTTATATTTATCATTTGAATATCGTTAGTAAAAATAATGTAAAATTTTTGACTTTCATTTATGACGCGATAAACGAAATTTTAAGTTTATTCAAAAAGAAATTTTTAAATAAATGTAATAAAGATATTAAAGACATTTCGGCTAAAAACGAAGGATTTATAAAATATTATCTTAATAATATTTTGGAATATTCTTTCGGAATTTGCGGACTCGAAATAATAAGAAGGACTACGGGCTGTGCGAGAGTTAAAGAAATAGAATCGGTTGCGGATGAAAAAAAACGAGCGGAAATCGAATATAGTTTACTCAAAATTGGCAAGGAATGTATAATGCAAAGAGAAAGTCTGATAAAAGTCGCAGATTTTACAAAATTTGTGGATTTGGCAATTCGACTTGGTT
>NZ_SJDU01000147.1 GCF_005518285.1 Brachyspira catarrhinii
CGAAATTATAGTATGCTAATTTATAGTATTTAATCATAATTAAACTATCCATTATCTATTAACTTTATGATTAAAATATAGCATGAATTAAAAAATATGTCAATAGTTTAATCAAAAAATTTTTTTTATTTTTTGTCATTAAAAAATAAAGAATTCTTAATTTTTTTAATAAAAAATAATAAAGCTATTTTTAATTATTACGAAAATAAAAAAGAATAATTATATTTTTTATCGGCGAAAGTCGTAAGGAGATAAAAATGAGAGTTACAGAACAAGCCCAATTTAATAGAACGGTTAGCAATATAAAAAGAAATTATACGGAACTCGAGGCTTCACAAACGAGATTATCGACTGGACAGAGAGTTCAATATCCTCATCAAAATGTTACTTCAACGATTAATTCGATTTATTATAGAACGAGAATGTCTTCTTTGAATAGATATCAAAATAATATCGTTGACGGAAAAGAGAGATTAAATGTGGCTCATGATTCTATGAGTTCAATAACTCAAGCTTTAGCGAGAGCGAGAGATTTGGCGGTTCAAGGAGCGAACAGCACATATTCCGCCGAAGATAGAAATAAAATGGCAATGGAAATAGAAGAAATGCTTGAAAGAGTTTACGATATTTCAAAAACTCAAAGCAAGGGAGAATTTATATTTTCTGGAACAAGCGTAAAAACAGAGCCTTTTAGAGCTTTTTATTCGCATGACGAAAAAGCGGGACGCTCGATAATAAAATCCGTTATGTATGAAGGAGACGCGAATAAACAAAATAGAGAAGTTGAAAACGGACAATATATTAATGTGGGAACTCCGGGAAATTATATATTCTGGGGAACAAATATGGAAATAATGTCGACTACGGATGCGGCAAATTATATAGCTTCGGAAAATCAGGATATTATGATTGACGATATGACTATTAGCATTAAACAAGGAGACAATATAGAGGCTATAGTCGAAAGAATAAACGATGCGAACGGAAATGTCAGAGCGAGTATAGGAGATTTGAGAGGAGGCGCTAAAGTAATACAATTAAGAACTTCCACTCCTCATAAAATACTTTTACAAGATTTGGCGGGCGGAACGGTTTTGCAAGATATAGGTTTGGTTAGAGCGGGAGCGGGAAATACTTACGAAAATAATTACGAACCGAGCGCTTTGGTGACGGGAAAATCAATATTTGAAAGTTTAATATATTTAAGAGACGCTATGCTTAACGATGATGTCAGAGCGATTGGAAGCGAGGCATTGGGTTATATCGACAGTTCTATAGATAATGTATTAACCGTTCAGGCTAACGCTTCTTCAAAAGTGACAAGATTGGATATGGGACTTACGAATTTTGAAGACCAGAAATTAGCGATAGAAGAGGCTTTGGCAAAAAACGAAAATATAGATTATGCCGAAGAGATTGTAAATTTCAATTTGTGGCAATATGTTCATAACGCTTCTTTGCAAACTGCGGGAAGATTATTAGGCAGAAGTCTTATGGACTATTTGAGATAATAAATTTATTAGTCGTAGCCTTATTTAATTTTTAATCGAAGGAATTTAATTTATGCCTGAAATAGAATCCAGAATATTGGGTAAAATAGAAGTTTCCGATAAAACTCTCTACCATCTTAACGGAAGCATTTTGGCTTTTGAAGATTACGATGAATTTTATCTCGTAAATATGGACAAAGAAGGAACTTATAAGATACTTCAATCTAAAGACGATAAAAATATTTGCTTTATACTTATCGACCCTTTTTTGGTATTCAAAGATTATCAACCCGAAATACATGACGAAGATATAAAATCGTTAAATATAGAAAGCGAATCGGATATATATTTATTAACTATAGTAACCGTCCCAAACGGCGATTTAAAATCTATGACGGCAAATCTTATAGCGCCGATAGTTTTTAATATCAAAAATCATAAAGCGAAACAATGCGCATCTTTGGGAGACAAATATACGACAAAACATTTTATACTGTCCGAAGACGATAATAATGATAACGAAAACAATAAAAGGGAAAAAAAATAAATGCTTGTGCTTTCGCGAAAAATTAATCAAAGTATAGTCATCGGAGACAATATAGAAATAATGCTTGTCGATATAAGAGGCGACCAAATAAAACTCGGAATAAACGCTCCGAAAACGGTTAAAATTTTTAGAAAGGAAGTTTACGAAGAAGTTGAAAATCAAAATCGCGAAGCGGCAAAATCCACCATAGAAGAATTAAATATTTTAAGTTCTTTCGTTAAAAATAAATTGGAAAATAATAAATAATTTTTATTATTCTTTCTTTATCTGGTTTTATTAAAATAAATTCATTTTAATATTGATTTTTTTCTTATATGTATTATTATATAAGTAATTAATTTTTTATAAAGAGAGAGCGTATGTTTTTTAAAAGATTAGGTTTATTTATTATTTTTATAAGTTTATTTTCAAATATATCCGCATTTGCTCAAAACGGAAAATTAACTAAAGACGAAAGAGCGCTTTTGGATGCTGCCAAAACGGGAAAAGTTAAAAATGTGGAAAGGCTTTTGAAGAAAGATATAAATATAAATGTTGCCGATACGGAAGGAGCGAAAAACACCGCTTTAATATACGCCGCGGGTTCTGGACATAAAGATGTAGTAAAAACTCTCGTTGATGCGGGAGCGGATATTAACGCGAGAAACAAAGACGGAGAGACGGCGATTATAAAAAGCGTATTTGCTATAAATTTTGAACAAATAAACGGAAAGAATTATAATAATTATAACGAAATAATAGATATACTTATAAACGAAAACGCCAATCTAAAATATGAAACCTCGAATAAACAAACCGCTTTGATGCTCGCTCCCAACGGATTGAGAAGCAAATTGATAAAGAAAGTTAAAGATAATAGAGGAAATGTAAAAGACGCTTTCGGAGATTATCCTTTAATTTACGCGGCTTCCAAAAACGATATTTATTTACTCAGAACATTAATAAGCGAAAGAGCCGATATTAACGAACAGGACGAAAAAGGCGATACTGCTTTAATGATAGCTTCTTTTTGGGGAAGATATTCCATAGCTAAAGCTTTGATAGACGGAAAAGCGAAACTAAATATTACGAATAAAAAAGGAGACAGCGCTTTAAAAAACGCCGTTTACAATAAACATTATAATATAGCGGACGCTTTAATAAAGGCGAAAGCGGATTTAAATATAAAGATTGGGAATGAAAATCTTTTATTATATTTGTCTAAAAATGCAAGCAATTACGATTATAGCGGAAGTATAAGAAATATGATTACGGCGGGAGTCGATGTAAACGCGAAAGATGAAAACGGAAACACTGCTTTAATCAATATAGTGTCGGGAAATGAAGATAGAAATCAATTAAAGAAAATGCGGGCAGTTATAAGCGGAAGAGCGAATGTTAATATTCAAAATAAAGACGGACTCACGGCGTTAATGTTAATCGCAACGGACGGAGACGAAGCTATAGTTAGAGCGCTCATTTCTGCAAGAGCAAATTTGGATGTTGAAGATAGAGACGGAAACACGGCGTTAATATACGCAATTCAAAATAATAATGTCGGAGGAGCTAAAGCTATAATAAGGGGAAAACCTAATTTAAATAAACAAAATAAAGACGGAAATACAGCGTTAATGATAGCTTCGGAAAAAGGTCTTGAAGAATTAGTTCGAAATTTAATATCGGCAAAAGCAAATTTAGATATGCAAAATAATAAAGGCGATACGGCTTTACTTTTAAGCGTTTATAATAAAAAAAATAATGTCGTAAAAATTCTTATAGACGCTGGAGCCGATATTACCGTAAAAAATAAAGAAAATAAAGATATATTAGCCGTTATAAGAAGAGGATACGATTATTTAAACATCATAGAAATTGTTTCTCCTATAAGTTTAAAAGAAGAAAATTTTATAGATTATGCTAAAAGCGATATAAACGGCGTTAAAAATCTTTTAAATGATAAATCGATAAATATAGACGCTCAAAATAAATTCGGGGATACGGCTTTAATAAAAGCTTCTTTCAACGGACAAAGCGATATAGTTTCAATGTTGCTTGACGCGAATGCGGGATTAAATTTTCAAGATAATTTCGGGCATACCGCTTTAATAGACGCTTCAAGGCAGGGATACGATGAAGTCGCAAAACAACTTATAGACGCGAAAGCCAATTTGAATATTCAAAATATTTACGGGAAAACCGCCTTAATACTCGCTTCGTTTTACAATCATTCGGATATTGTAAAATTGCTTGTCGATGCGGGCGCAAACAAAAATATAAAAGATAATGACGGAAAAACAGCTTTAATGTATGCGAGAGAAAAAGGCTATAGCGATATAGTAAATTTATTAAGATAAAATAATTAAAAAATTTAGTTGTTAAAAATAAATTTTTGTATTGACATTTTTTATTAAATATACTATAATTATTCTAAATTGATAAAATTATTAAAACTAAAAAAGGAATTTTGAAAAATGAGCGGATGTAAATTCTACAATACAAGCCATAATTATAATTTTTGGCTGTTTTTTCATTGCAAAACTAAAAAATTATTACGGGCATTTAAACGCTTTCTTTGGCGTGAAAGTCTATCTACTTCGATTTATTCTATAGAGGAGGTTTCGTTATGATTAAACTCTTTCAAAAGTCCGAAACCGAAAAATATATAATAATTAAAATTCTGTTTATAAAAATAACTTTCAAAAAGAAATCTCCAAAATCGGATATAGACGCTATAGTTTGGTGGATACCTTTTAAGAATTTAAGAAATGCGATTAGGAATATTTATTATGAATATAAAAATAATCTTAATCAAGTTAATAGTAGAATTGATAATTTGAATAGGAGGTTTGACGATTTATATCCTTTTATGTGGGATAGATTTGGAAATATACAAAATGACTTTAATGAAACGAGAAAAGAAATTTATATATCGAGGCAGTTATATTCAAATAATATACAAAATTTTAATAGTCAACTTTTAGTGTCGGTTATAATTCCCGTTTACAATATTGGCGAAAAATATTTAAGGCATTGTTTGGAAAGCGTAATTAATCAAAGTTATAAAAATATAGAAATAATTATAGTTAATGATTGTTCCGCTTTTGAAGAGGACGAAAAAATAATTTTAGAATACGCAAGTAAAGATAGCAGAATAAAATATATAAAACATAAAGAAAATATGGGAGACGGAGTGGCAAGAATGACGGGACTGAAAGAAGCTAAAGGTTATTCGGTATTGTTTATGGACGGAGACGATTATGTGGCTTTGAATCTTTTGGACATCGCAATGTCGGAAATGGTAAAAAATAATGTCGATATAGTTTGTTATAATTTCTTTGTAGTGAGGGAAGAAAATAATAAAATAGAATTTAATAACTCGTATTATAAAGATGTTCCTTATCAAGTATTATACGGAGAAAGCGTTTTGGATTTATTTTGCAATTT
>NZ_SJDU01000148.1 GCF_005518285.1 Brachyspira catarrhinii
TTTATTTCGTAGCCTACAAAATTTCTATTATTTTTAATCGCTGCTATGGCGGTAGTTCCGCTTCCCATAAAAGGGTCGAGAACTATATCGTTTGTAAATGAAAAAAGTTTTATTAATCTATTCGGCAATTCTTCTGGAAAAGGAGCGGGATGTCCGATTCTTTTTGCGCTTTCGGGATTCATAGTCCAAACGCTTTTTGTCCATTCTATAAATTCTTCTTTAGTTATATTATCATGTCTAAATTCTTTTTCGTTTTTATCTCTTTCTCTTTTATAATTTCCTTTAGAAAAAATTAAAATATATTCATGCACATCTCTCAATATCGGATTGCTTGCGCTTTGAAAACTTCCCCACGCTGTAGATATTCCAGCGCCCGCCGATTTATTCCAAATGATTTCGCCTCGCATATTAAAACCTATTTCAATCATAATTTTCGACACATAATCCGATAACGGTATATAAGGTTTTCTTCCTATGTTCGCTATATTGATGCAAGCTCGTCCTCCGTTAACCAACACTCTATATGTCTCGGTAAAACAATTTTTAAGCAAATCCAAATATTCTTCTAAAGACAAATCATTGTCATACTCTTTCGACACATTATAAGGCGGAGAGGTTATCATTAAATGAAGAGAATTATTAGGAATATCTTTCATGTTTTCGCATGAACCTTCAATAATCGTATTAAGCAGTTCATTTGGAAATTCATTAATTATGATATCCGAATCTTTATTTATTATTTCTTTATATAATTTTGAGTCATAAAATTTTGAAGAATCATGCCCGACTCTTCCTTTCGTTCCAAACGCGCTTGTTTTAGTTTTTTTCATTATTAATTTAAACAAATATAGTCTTAATATCTTATTTTCAAATTAATGCCTATTCAAATAATCAATAATTGCTTTTATAAGTTTTATAACATAACGAAATAAAAAACCAAATATAACAAATATTACTATCATCATACCTATTGATATTAAAGATTTTCCCGATGCAACTTGTTTCTCTTGAGCATATAACATATATGTAAATAAAATTAAATAAATCAATAAATATGATATTTTTCTAATTCTCATAATGAAAACTCCATTTTAATTTCAAAGAAAAAATAATTTTTATAAATGCGATAAATATTCCATAAATTCATGGTTTAAATATATCCTACAATTATTTTATTAGTTTGTTTAATTTAAAATATATTATATAGAAATAATTTTATTTGTCAAAATATATCTCCATAATAAAAATAAGAACAAATAACAACTTGATTTACAAATTCCTCAAATGTAACATCCCGTTATTATCCAAAGTCTTATTTCCAACTTTATACATTACAAATAAATAATTGAATCCTCGCAAATAACAATTATTTTCTATTGCTGAAATATGATAATTGCCTTTGCTTAAAGTTTTATTATGGCGAACGACTGAAATTATATCTATTGGAATAAAATATTTATTTAAAAGTTCGAATAATTTAAAACCTATCGGCATAAAAGGATAATTTTTTTTATAAGAATCCGAAACATATAAAGCCATATATCTGTCTTTTTTCATTATTCTAAATATTTCTTTAAAACAATCGTCCATCGCTTTATAATATTCTTCGTTTTTTGCGCTCAATTTTCCGATGCAATTTTTTTCGTTGGAATATTTTATATGGTCGCTATAAGGAGGGTCTACAAATACAAAATCTACTTTTTCGTTTTCAATCGGAATTTTTCTTGCATCCGCTTTGAAAATATCTTTTCTTTCTAAAGATTTCGGATTAATATCGTATCCTAAAGCCCGCCTTTTTAATTCTCTTGCCACATCTATAGTAGTGCCGCTTCCCGCCATCGGGTCGACTACCAAATCTTTTTCTTTAGTGTATCTGTTTAGAAGATTCCAAATAATATATGAAGGAGTCGCTCCCGCATAGAATTTATGTTTTTCTTCCTCGCTTTTCAAATATTGCTGCGAAGGATAATCCCATAAAGTCGTGGTTTGTAATTCAAGTTTCTTTTTCATTATTCCGTTATTATTTATTGATTATAATTTTTATTTTTTATTTATTATATATTAAAAATAAATTTATGATATAAAATACTTGTTATGAATATTGAAATAATAAATTAATGGTTTATTATATATAGATTGAAACGAATACGGAAATAGTTAATAAGGAAGTTGAAATTGGAAAAAACGAAAAAAGACAAGATTCAAACGATATATTTAAAATATATTTTTTGCGATAATTCAAATAATAATTTAAGCGAAAATAAAAATTCTGAAATTTCAAAGATAGAAAATATTTCAAAAGATATGGCTTTACAATATTATTCCAAATCTCAAAACTTGACTATAGAAAGAGGCGAAAACGGAAAACCTTATTTTGCGGGTGAAAACGAAATATTTTTTAACGGAACGCATTCAAAAGATTTGATAGCCGTAGCGATATCCGACAAATTAATCGGAGTTGACGGAGAATATATAAAAAAAAGAGATTTCTTGCGCATAGCAAAAGAATATTTTTCATTTAACGAATACAAATTATTGAAATCGTCCTCAAAATTGGAAATTGATTTTTACACATTATGGACATTAAAAGAATCTTATATAAAAACTTTCGGCAAAAAGATTTTCGATATAAAAGATTCGATTGAAGTAAATTTGGAAGAAAGAGCGATTTATAACGCGGACAATTTATTTTTTGCAACATTTTCTTTAGATAATTGCTACATTATAGGTGTGTGCTGCAATATAGAAAATGCGGAAGATTATAACGATATTGTCATAAAAGCGAGCAGTTTCAATTTGGACTTGATTTTTGCATATCCAGAATTTCCGCAAATAGAGTTGATAGAAATTTGATTTAAACTATTGACTTTTTAATTGTAGCATGTAAAATATAAACGGTTGGAAGAATCATGATTTTAGCCGATAATTAAGGAGTAAATAATATGAAGAACTTAAACTTATTTTTACTACCTATATTAATACTTTTTAATAGCGCTTTTCTTTTTTCTCAAGATGCGACTTTTAAGGTTACGGGAATAACGGGAGTGGCTTTCATAGAAAAAGCGGACAAATCTTTGAGAGTTTTCAGAGGAAGCGAAATTCACAACGAATATAAATTAAGAACTTCAAGCGATTCTCAAGCGGAAATTACTATAGCAAAAAACGGAAATAAAATTGGAAATATAACGGTTAATGAAAACACTATTTTACTCGTTAATCCGCCGATTTATAAAAATGCGGATAAAGACGGAAAAATTTCATTATCTTTACTCGAAGGATATATTAAAGTCAATATTCAAAAAGATATAGGAAATATTGTAGAAATTCACACGGCAAATACTTCGGCGATAGTGAGAGGAACGGAATTTGAAGTGGCTTTTGCGGAAAACGGCTCGAGCATAGTGCTTTTGTCGGAAGGAAGCGTAGATATAGTGACTGACGAAGATAAAAAAGTTCTATCTCCAAAAGAAGCATATATAAAAACTATGGACGAAGAATCAAAAATAATCAAACAGAACGCTGAAAGCGACCCGATTGTATTTTTGAATAGAGGAGAAGAAATTTCAAGAGCAAATTCTGTGTCGACTATAGAAAATCTTATTAACGCTATGGAAAATATTTCGCAGGAAGAAGGCGCTTATGTTTCGCCTTTGAATAACGAGGCATATAACGACAAATATATTAACGATATGGAAATGAAAAGATACAGAATGCTTGCCGCAAACGAAGGCTATTATAATACGATAATCAAATTGATAAATTTAGAACCAGAGAAAAAAATTGAAATGACGGCTTACGCGAGAAAATCGCTCGCATTATATGGAGCAAATCAAAGAGCGATTAATAAAATGAATTCCGCCATAATCAAAAACAGAGAAAAATTCGACAAAATAAGAAAAGATTTCGATGTAAAAATCGGCGCTTCCGTTCCAAATCAATAAAAATTTTATTTAATTTTTTTATGTTTAAAACTCTTTTTATGAGTCGTATAATCGTTTACTATTTGATAATTTCCAAACAATTTGTATTTGTAAATCGTAAGTCCTTCCAAACCGACTGGACCTCTCGCATGAGTTTTATTAGTCGATATTCCAACCTCCGCTCCGAATCCGTATCTGAATCCGTCCGAAAATCTTGTCGAAGTATTTGAATAAACATTTGCGGAATCTACGAATGTCATAAATTTTTCTATATTTTCTTTATTTTCCGAAATTATGGAATCGGTATGATGCGAGCCGAATTTATTTATATGTTTATAAGCGTCTTCAATATTTTCGACTATTTTTAACGAAACTTCTTTATCTCCATACTCTTTATGCCAATCTTCGACTTTTCCTATGTCCGATAAGATTTTTTTTACTTCTTCGTCTCCATTCATTTTAATATCGTTTTCTTTGAATAGAGAATATAATTTATTTAAGAATTCGTTTGCAATATTTTTATTTATCAAAATAGTTTCAACCGAATTGCATGCGCTCGGATATTGAGCTTTAGAATCCAAACAAATTTTCAAAGCTTTTTCGATATTTGCGCTTTCGTCAATATATAAATGGCATATTCCGTCCGAATGTCCCAAAACGGGAATATTCGTATTTGCCTTTATAAATTGCACCAAATCGTTTGACCCTCTCGGAATTATCAAATCGATATATTTATCCATAGACAAAATATTTTTTATATCCTCTCTGCTGAAAATCAAATTAACCGAATTTTTTGGAAATTCTTTTATATCGTTTAAAGATTCGTTTATTATTTCAAAAATCATTTTATTCGTGTTTTCGCCTTCTCTTCCGCCTTTCAATATGACGGCGTTTGCGGATTTTATACATAAAGAAGATATTTGAGAGATAACATCTGGACGCGCTTCGAATATGACGGCAATTAGTCCGATTGGGCAAGAAACTTTTTTTAAGATTAAATTATCGTCAAGTTCCGTTTGAGCCAATATTTTATTTATCGGGTCTTCCAATTTTATAACATCTCTTATCCCAGAAATTATATCGAGCATTTTATTTTCGTCCAATTTGAGCCTATTAAACATAGAAACGGAAATTTTATTTTTATTTAAAAGTTCTTTTGAATATTCCAAATCTTTATCGTTAGCTTCGAATATTTCATTTTTTCTTTTTTCAATATTTTTAGCGATTTCCGAAAGAGCTTTATTTTTTATTTCAGAACTTAAAGATTGCAATTTATAAGTCGATTCTTTCGCGCTTTTTACCAAATCTAATAATTCCATAAAATTGTCCGTTTGTTTTTTGTATATAGTATCATATTTTGGAAAAATTTAAAATAAAACGCTTGACAAATTTTTTAATTCATGTTATATTTTACTTAAATTATTTAATTAAAGTTAATGATATTGGATGATTTAATTATGATTAGATACTATAAATTAGCATACTATAATTTCGTTAAGCA
>NZ_SJDU01000149.1 GCF_005518285.1 Brachyspira catarrhinii
CAACCTAGCAAATTTCTCAAAAATAGAAGATGTGATTTCATCGGTAGTCAAACCCGAAGAATTGATAGCGATTTATACTTTAGTAGGACAGCAAGTCGACCAAGAAATTATATCGGAAGAAAAAGGAAGCCTTGCGGGAATAATGGTTTATTTAGTTCCAGCGGCGGAAAGAAAAAGAACTGCGGACGATTTGGTTGCCTTAATAAACGAAGCTATTGACAAAACCGATATAAGAGAGAATGTCCCTATATTCACTATGTATACCAGCGGTAATGTCGACCCTGGAAAAGCGGTAAATATTAAAATAGTCGGAAACGATACGGAACTTGCCCAAAAAGCGAAAACGGAAATAAGAGATTATCTTTCAACGATTCAAGGCGTTATAAATATTGACGATGACGATAAAATCGGAAAAGACGAGTTAAGAATAATATTCGATTACGATAAAATAGCTCAACTTGGGGTAAATGTCGCCACGGTTGCAAGCGAAGTGAGGGCGGCTTATACGGGAACTGTCGCCACATATATACAGGAGCTTGAAAACAAACTTAATTTTAGAGTAATGTTCGACAAACAATACACTTACGACACCGAATATTTGAATAAACTTTTAATACCGAATTCTCAAAACAGATTAATATATCTTGAAAATCTTGCCACAGTTCAAGTGACAAACGGACTTTCCACTTTGAAACATTATAACGGCGAGCGAACTATAACGATAACCGCCGATATAGAATACGGGCAGAATACATCGCAGCAGGTTATGAACGCGGTAAGCGAAAGATTTAAAAATTTTAGCAGAGAATATAGAGGATTAAAATTAGACTTCGGAGGCGAGGCGAGAGAGACGGTAAAGGCTTTAAGACAGCTTTTATTTAGTTTCGCTATGGCTTTTATATTCGTTTATATAATATTGTTGCTTCAGTTAAACAGATTCATTCAGCCTATTATGATTATGATAATTATTCCTTTCGGGCTTATCGGAGTTTTGCTCGGGTTTGCCGTCCATCGTATGCCGTTATCGTTTATGGGAATAGTGGGAATTGTAGGACTTGCTGGAGTCGTGGTAAATAACGGAATAATACTTGTCGATGTGATAAACAATATCATAGACAGAGGAGTTCAAGGCGGAAAGAAAGGAATCAAAAAAGCTATAGTCGATGGCGCTAAACAGAGACTTCGCCCCGTATTTTTGACTACGATTACAACGGTTGTGGGACTTCTTCCAACGGCATGGGGAATCGGAGGAAGAGCCGATTTGATTATTCCGATAGTTATGGCTTTGGCTTACGGGCTTTTATTTTCTTCTTTGCTTACTCTTATATTTTTGCCTTGTATGTTTATGATAATGTTCGATTTAAGATTGATAAAGATTCCTGAAGAGCATATTCCAAGAGAAGAGATAACGAATACTAATATTTAATTTTATAAAATTAAGTTCAAAAAGGATTGTCTAAATTAATAGGCAGTCCTTTTAATTATCTTTTTAATTTTAAGTTAAAATATATAATTATTGACTTTACAAAATTTTATGCTATATTATAAAAATGAAACGAGAACTTGGGCAATATTTTACCACATATAATCCTTTTCAAAACGATGGATTTCTTGATTGGGCTTGCAAATGCAATTTGAGTAAAACTACAATTTTAGAGCCTTTCGCTGGAGCAAATAATTTAATCAATATGCTTCAAAATATGGGATTATGTTCCGATTTTAAGAGTTTCGATATAGAGCCTCAAAATAAATCTATCATAAAAAGAGACACTTTAAAAAATTTCCCGAAAGGTTTTAAGGTATGCATAACCAATCCGCCGTATCTGGCGCAAAATTCGGCAAAAAGAAGAAATATAGAATTTCCAAATATTATTTATGACGATTTATATAAATATTCTTTAGAAAAATGTTTGGAAAATTGCGATTATGTAGGCGCTATAATTCCCGCTTCGTTTTTCAACGCGAATATTTTTAGAGAAAGATTAAGTCATTATATTCTATTAAATTCAAAAATGTTTAACGACACGGAGCATCCCGTTTGTTTGGCATTATTCAAAAAATATAAAGAAAATTCGGACGATATAGATTTGTATAACGACAATAAATATTTGGGAAAATTAAGCGATTTGAAAAAAAACTTCCTCAATCAAATATTAACATGGATATTCGTTTCAATGTTCCTGACGGCAATTTGGGATTGATAGCAATAGACAATACAATAGAACCTTCGATAAAATTCGTAAATGGCGAGGAAATATCTCCCGACAGAATAAGAGTTTCTTCAAGAAGCATAACGAGAATAATGATTCCGAGAAAATATAAAGTGAATAATATAATAGAAAAATTAAATCAAAATCTTAATATTTTTAGAAAAGAAACTTACGATTTATTTTTGACTCCTTTTAAGGGTTTGCGAAAAGATAATTGCTACAGAAGAAGATTGGATTACAAACTTGCAAAAAAGCTTATAGAGGAAACTTTATATGAATTATGTTAAAGTCCAATTAGTAAAAATATGTTTGTAAAATATAAATAATATTATATAATCGCATTATTTTATACTATAGACGAATTAAAGGCTTTCTTAAATAAATTTGATTGATAAAAAATGTATTCGACATAATGCAAGGAGTTAGTATAAATATTTTTGTTAAAATTGGATTGCCACGCCAACAAGTTGGTTCGCAATGACAAAGTAGGACAAAACCCATTCGCAAGACAAAAAATAAATAAAATATAAATTGCAAATAAAAAAGTCGTATGAATGATACGACTTCATTATTTTCTAAATTCTAATTATTTTATATTTTTTTGAATACTATTGAAGCGTTATGTCCACCGAAACCGAATGAATTGCTTATAGCGTATTCTATTTTATAATCTTGCGCCGTATTTGGCACGACATCCAAATCGCATTCTGGGTCCTGTTCGTCCACATTTATGGTAGGATGAACTTTAGAATCTATAATGCTCATAATAGTAGCCACCGCTTCTACTCCGCCAGCCGCTCCGAGCGCATGCCCAATCATAGATTTTGTGGAATTGATTTTTATTTTTTTAGCGTTCTCCTCTCCCAAGGCTTTTTTAATCGCTCTAATCTCCGCTATATCGCCTGGAGGAGTTGAAGTTCCATGAGTGTTTATATAATTTATTTTATCGGGCGAAATTTTAGCGCTTTCTATCGCCAATGACATAGCTCTAGCTCCCATAGCTCCGTCCTCTAGAGGCGCGGTAATATGATTTGCGTCAGCCGTAAAACCGTATCCGCAAATTTCGGCAAGTATATCGGCGTTTCTTTTTTTGGCATGTTCGTATTCTTCCAATACCAATATTCCCGCTCCTTCGGAAATGACGAAACCGTCTCTTCCTTTGTCGAAAGGTCTTGAAGCTTTTTCTGGCGCATCGTTTCTTGTAGATAAAGCCCGAGCGTTATTAAATCCCGCTATCGTAAGAGGATTTATCGTAGCCTCGCTTCCGCCGACAACCATAATATCCGCTTCGTTGTCTTTAATATGTTTATAACCCAAACCTATAGAATGATTAGAAGAAGCGCATGCCGTCACCACGCTGTAATTTGGTCCGTTCATTCCGTATTCTATAGATATTAGTCCCGCAGTCATATTTATTATTTGCATAGGAACAAAGAAAGGAGACACTCTGCTTGGTCCGTCTGACAATATAACGCTGTGATTTTGTAATAAAGTAGTCACTCCTCCGATTCCGCTTCCTATAATAACGCCCGCTCTCAAAGGGTCAAATCCGCTTTTAGGCTCTATTCCCGCTTGTTTTAAGGCATGATGCCCCGCATATATTCCAAAATTTATAAACGGGTCCAATCTTCTTAACATTTTTTTATCCGAATAATAATCGCCTTCGAGAGGCAAAGCTTCCGCTCCTATTTTCGTTATAAGCTGTTCTTTATCGGGGTCAAAATATTTAGAAAGTTTTTTAACTCCCGAAACTCCATTTAAAAGATTATTCCAAAATGTTTTGACATCGTTTCCTAAAGAATTTACAACTCCAAGCCCTGTCACTACGACTCTTCTTTCGCTCATATAAATAACTCCTGATTATTCAAGTAAAATTTAAAAAATAATTTCAATCAATTTAAATAAATTCAAATAATTAAAAAAATCCCGCAAAAAGAAATTATTTTACGGGAAATTTTTAATATGATTTACTTTTTATGGTCTTCGATATATTTTGCAGCGTCAGCCACATTTTTAATTTTTTCTTGGTCTTCTTGAGGAATTTTAATATCGTAGCGTTTTTCCAACTCCATGATTAATTCCACCAAGTCCAAAGAATCGGCGTTCAAATCATCTACGAAAGAAGCAGTATCCGTAATCTTGCTTTTGTCCGAGATGTTTAATTGAGCCGCAACCACATCTTTAATTTCATCGATTAATGCCATTTTTTTCTCCTTGAAAATTAAAATATTTATTATAAAGCGCCGTTAGGCAGCCTTATTGCTTATTTATTATGTTTTATCACATAGACATTCCGCCGTCTACAGCTATAACCTCTCCCGTTATATAATCGCTCAAATCTGACGCTAAAAAAACCGCCAAATTAGCGACATCTTCCGCATTTCCCAATCTTTTTATCGGAGTTATATTCATAATATTTTTAACCGTATCTTCGGGCAAAACTCCCGTCATATCGGTTTGAATAAATCCTGGGGCAATCGCATTAACGCATATTTTTCGGGCGGCAAATTCTTTAGCCATAGCTTTAGTTATTCCAATTATTCCCGCCTTTGCCGCCGCATAATTCGTTTGTCCCGCGTTTCCCATTTTTCCTATAACGCTCGATATATTTATTATCTTTCCTCTTCTAGCTTTAAGCATATATCTTGCCGCTTCCCTCGAAGTATAAAAAGCTCCCGAAAGATTTGTGCTTATTACTTCGTTCCAATTATTGTCGTCCATTTGAATAACTAACATATCTCTTGCAATTCCCGCGTTATTTACGAGTATATCTATGGATTTAAATTTTTCTACCGTTTTATCCACAACCTCTTTACATGATTCGCTCGATTTGACATCATGCTTCAGAGCCAGAGTTTCAATATTATATTCTTTTTTTAATTCTTCCGCAACAGACGAAGCCTTTTCAATATTTGTAGCGGTTATAACTATATTAGCGCCTTCTTTCGCCAAAGCTTCCGCAATCTTTTTTCCTATTCCTCTGCTCGAACCCGTTATTAAAGCCGTTTTGCCTTTAAGATTTAAATCCATATTTTTAATTATTACCTTAAAATTTTTTTTAATAAATTATAAACTATATTAAAACAAAAAATAATAAATTTGTCAAGTATATTTCAGGTATATTTTATGAATGGTTTGTATATATTGTAAAAAACAACCCATTACATTAATAATAAAAAATAATTATTCTAATTGATAT
>NZ_SJDU01000015.1 GCF_005518285.1 Brachyspira catarrhinii
TTTATTTTATATTTTACTATATTTTTTATTTTATAATAAAGTTGTAATTTTGCAATAACTTGGTTAAAACGGAAATAAATTTAAAAAAATAATAAAATTAACGCTTGATTTTTATTTTTTATAAAGTATAATATTTACGAAAAAATTGATTATTAGCCGAGATGGTGAAATTGGTAGACACGTCAGACTCAAAATCTGATTGGGGCGACTCAGTGAGGGTTCGATTCCCTCTCTCGGTAAATTTTACTTTAATTGGGTTATATTTATGGATAGTCCTATAATAATCATAGACGATGATAATAGAGCGACTAAAATAAAAGCGCTTTTGGAAAGTTCCGACTTTCAAGTTTTTACGGCGGAAAATCTTTACGAATTAATGGGACAAATTTATAAATACAATATAAAAATATTAATATTCAATCCAGATTTAGTTTGGGTTAATGCGATAGAATTTATAACGGAATTTAGAAAATTAAAATCTCTAAAAGATGCCGAATACAAAATATTTTTTCTATGCGAAAATACGGAAAAAGAAATTAAAGAAAAAGCGAGAGAATTAAATATAACTTGTTTGGAATATCCGAAAAACATGAATAAACTTATAAATCATATAAAAACATTTGATAAAAAAGTTCCAATCTGAAATTTTTTATTTTGATTTTCTTAATTTTTTTTAAATTCAAATTGCAAATTTCAAATCTCGAATCTTATAAAAAAAGTGCTTCCTTCTCCGACAATCGACTCGACTAAAATATATCCTTTATGCTCCATAATAATTTTTTCAACCGTCGCGAGTCCGATTCCCGTGCCTTTCGATTTTGAAGTAAAATAAGGCTCGAATATTTTTTTTATATTTTTGGTTTCGATTCCGATTCCCGTATCCGTTATGCTTATTGTAAAAAATTCTTTTCCGTCCGAAATATCATGATAAGAAGAAATATAAATTATTGAATTTCTATTATTATTTTCCATAGCTTCGATAGAATTTTTAATTAAATTTCTGAAAGCCATAATGAGTTTATCTCTGTCCATATTTATAAAATAATCATGCTTCGTTAGAGAAACTTCAAATTCTATATTCGGAGTATTTTTAAACGAATCGACTACTTCCAAAATAACGGAATTTATAGATTCTTTTTCATCCGAAATTTTAATTGCAAACGAAAATTCCGAAAAAGATTTAATCAAAGTCGAAATCGAGTTCGCGTTTTTTATTATAATATTTGTGGAATTTTTCGCTTTTTCTATATCTCTGTCGGACATATTATTTTTTAAATTTCTTTCTATAAGTTCCGCGTTCATTACTATCGGCATAAGAGGATTTTTTATTTCATGAGCCACTTTAATAGCCGCTTCTCTCCAAGTTTCGAGTCTCAATCTCGTATTCTCTCTGTCTCTGTGATATTTAAGCGCTCTCGCCATAATGTTAAATCTGTAAATAAGGTTTCTCAAATCATGAATTCCAGAAAATTTCATGTCTATATCAAAATCGGCGTTGATTATAGAATTTGTCGCTTTCAAAAGAAGACTTATCGGCTTATAAATTAATCGAGCTAAAATTATTCCAAATATTATTGAGAAAAAAGTCGAAACTCCCAAAACGAATATATATAAAAGTTTTAATATAATAGAAAATTCGTTTACAAACATACTTGCAGAACTGTAAAGTCTGAAAGATTCCAAAGCGTTATTTCTCACTTCTATATAATTGGAAGACATTGGCTCGGACCATATAACATAATTATTTGAGGCGGAAAGCGGAATAATCGCGTTTACATAAAATAAATCTCTATATTCGCTGTTTATAAAAATCACTTCGTCCGTATATAATCTATAATCGACATCCAAAGGCAAATAATCTTCCAAATTAAAAAGCACGGAACTATGCCCATAATAAGAATTCGATAAAAAAGCGATATTTTGAAAATTGTAATAATTTTTAATCAAATTGTTTAATCTGTTATAATTGCTAAAATTATTAGTCGGGTTTTCCAAATCAATATATCTGTAAATATTATTAAAATAATTATTTCCAATATTCGATATAACGGCAAGCATATTGTTTTGTTTATTTATTATTTCGTTATTCGACATATCTATTACATTATAAATTGAATTATTAATATCGCTATTTATAAAAAGATTAATATTCGATTTTATGATATAAGAAGAAATATAACTTATTACAAAACTCGGAAGAATAGTAATCAAAGCCATGATTATAACTATAACCAATTTTATATGAGAGCCTTCTTTTTTTTTGAAAGCTTCGAGAATGAATTTTATTATCGTAATTATTCCGACAGCGATGCTTGTGATGGGAACGAATAACATTAAAAAGAAATTGAGAGGATTAATATTCGGTTCGTATAAAAAATTAGTGGTAAAAGCGGCGGCGATAAAATTCAATATTATCACTATAGATATGACGCTTAAATATATAAAACCGTAACGCCTTCTTATTTCCAAAAATATTTTTTTTATTTTTTTTTTCATTTTATATTATTCAAAAAATTTATTTTAATATTTTTTCAAGTTCAAATCTCATATCGCTCATATTTTTTAATTGAAAAGAATTAAAACCCAATTTTAAAGCCGAATTAACATTATTCAAATTATCGTCAATAAATAAACATTCTTCCGCCTTCAAATTAAATCTATTAAGCAAAAGTTTGTATATTTCTTCGCTCGGTTTTATCATTTTCTCATAAGCGGAAACAATTCCTCCGATGCAAGTCGTTTCAAAAAAATCGGTTTTCTTATTTATGCATTGAAAAGTTTCAACCGACATATTCGACAAATAATAAATATTATAACATTTCTCTTTATATTCTTTTAAGATATTTATATTGTTATTATTCATATTGAGGCATAAAGTTAAAGAACTGTCGAAAAGTTTATTTAAGCTATCTTTATATTTTGGATAGACGGACAAAAAATATTTTCTCGCGTCTTCAAAAGCCAAATCGCCTTTATCCATAAGTTGCCAATTTTCGTTTCCAAAAACCAAATCAAAAAATTTTTCTTTATCTTCCGCTTCGATATTTTTGTTAATAAATCCCGTTGTGTCGAATTCAAAAAGAACATTTCCAATATCCGAAATAATATTTTTTATCATAGAATCAAATTCCTTAAATCAAATCGAATTAAATATTTTTGTTTAAATAGTTATATCATTATATTTTTATATTATAGAAAAAACAAGCCGTTTTGTTGGATTGCTTCACTACATGTTTTGTCATTGCGAACGCGCATTTGCGGGCATGTTGCCAAGTGAAGCAATCTATTTTGTTTGGATTGCTTCGGCTATAAATAGCCTCGCAATGACGATATTTTTATTCGCAATGACGGTAAATGCATTGTCATTGCGAACGCGCATTTGCGGGCATGTTGCCAAGTGAAGCAATCTATTCTTTTTGGATTGCTTCGGCTATAAATAGCCTCGCAATGACGATATTTTTGCTCGCAATGATAATTTTTTTATTGTAAAAAGTCTAAAATATATTTAATTATGTAAACAAATTGTGGAATTATGTCAACATTTTTTTATAAATTCATACAATTTTTGGAATTTAATATTTTTTTTTGCAGAATACGGAATTTTTTTCTTGACTTTTATAAAAAATTTACTATATTATAAGTGTAAGGTGAAAGTAAGCCTATAATTTATTTTATTAAAGGAGTTAATTATGTTTAAACAAGTTATCTCAAAAATTTCAAAAAGAACGGCTATTATTATTTTATTAATAGCGGCGTTTAGTATCGCGGGCATTATTTCCTGCGCGCAAGATTTTACGCAGCCAACCGCGTCTCAATTCACGATCGAAGAAGATACGGGCGGAGAAGAAACGATTACGAATGCAACGGGGACGGGAGAATCCGGCGTAATTCAAATAAAGCCATCGACTAAACCTAAACCTTGGTTCCATGAAGACACATATATGACGGTTTATACTCCATGGAGAGGCTATAATTATCCGAGAGTAAGTTGGCAAGACAGCGAAACTTTGCTTACAATCTGGAAAGAAATGATGAGCAGAAAGTGGCCCAATGATGGAAAAAAATGGTATATTAAAGGAGCGGCTTACGGAAACTGGGACCCTAATCCAACCTCTTGGAAAGACAAAAATTTATTCTATTGGCCGCCGAATAACAGTTATTACTACTTCGATAAGAATTATGACATAGTATATTACAGCGACCCGAGAAAAGCCTCTATTAAAATCATGAAACTTGTAGGCGCTACGATAGTGAGATGGAATAACGCGAGAAAAGCGGATTATATTGGAATTTGGTCTGTGGGCGGAATATATCAAACTATTTTGACGCGCAAACAAATTGACGAATTTTGTAATTATTCGGATAGCGACCATAATCTTAGTATTAAAAAAGATTTAAATTTCTTTATAAGATACGACCATATGGCTTCAAGAAATGACAAACCTTTGCAAGTTATTACGATGAATATAGGTTATCATGACCAATGGTGGACGGACTTCGGAATCGATATGTATTATAATACTACTTCTGCGAGCGACTATAATAATCTAACCGCGTTCACTAATAAAACTCCGCAAGAACTCGATAAGTTTTTGAATCAGAAGATAAATCTTTCTTGGCAATGGACTTTGGATTGGCATAATTGGAGATTCTCCCCTATGAACGTTCAGTATTGGCATAGGTTAGCGCATCAAGATTCTGGTTGGGTTAGCAGAAAATAAAAGATTGTATTATTAAAGAATATATGGAAAGAAGAAGTTATTATAAAGGGCTTGCTCGTAAGGGCAGGCTCTTTTTTAATGGATTGCTTCACTTGGCAACATGCCCGCAAATGCGCGTTCGCAATGACGATATTTTTGTTCGCAATGACTGATATTTTTTGTTCGTAATGACAATGAATTTTTTTATATTGAATTTTTCCGTATTTATAATATTATAAAATAAACTGTTAATTAAATTAATTAAATGAAGGGGATTATATTATGACGGTTCAAGAAGAATATTTTAAAAATTTAAGCGAAATTCTAAAAAAGAATTTTAAGAAAAAAGGATTTGCTTTCAATAGCTTCTCAAATAAAGAAGACGCTAAAAAATTCGTTTTATCGAAAATAAAAAAAGACGATATTATCACTTTTGGCGGAAGTTCTTCGGTTAATCAAATTGGAATATTGGAAGATTTGAAAGGCTATAAAAATTTTGTCGACAGAAACAATAAAGAATTGAAAACTGACGCGGAAATAAAAGCTTTCACTTCCGATGTTTATTTATGTTCGGCAAACGCGATAAGCAAAAACGGAGATGTCATCGAAATAGACGGCTCGGGAAATAGAACGGCTGCGGTTATTTACGGACCTAAAAAAGTGTTTTTAATAGTCGGAAAAAATAAATTGGCAAATACCGAAAAAGAAGCTTTGAAGAGAGCTAAAGATATTGCCGCGGCTCAAAATTCTATAAGATTTAAAGCGGATAATCCTTGCGCGGTCGGAGATATGATTTGCAACGATAATTGCGAAATCGACAAAAGAATGTGCGCTTATACGGTTATAATAAATAAATGCCATATAAAAGACAGAATTCATATAATATTTATTGACGAAGAATTGGGATTTTAATAAAAATTAGACAAATATAAAAGCTAATTAAACTATTGACAAAATATATAAAATATATTACTATATACGATAATTAAATTAAAATTTATTTTTTCAGGAGGATAAGAATATGAAGAGATTATTTATTATTTTTGTTTCATTTCTTATGGTAATTGGATGTTCCAAAAGCGCAAGTAGAAATTATGTATTTGCAACGGGAGGAACGAGCGGAACTTATTATTCTTTCGGAGGCGTCATAGCGAATCTATGGAATAATAATATCGAAGGCATGAATGTGACGGCTCAATCTACGGGAGCTTCCGCGGAAAATTTAAGATTGATAAACAGAGGCGAAGCGGATTTGGCTTTCGTTCAAAACGATGTTATGGATTATGCCTATAACGGAACCGATATGTTTGACGGAGAAGTTTTGAGCAATTTTTCGGCTATACTCACTTTATATCCCGAAGTCGTTCAAATAGCCGCCACAAAATCGAGCGGAATCAGAAGCGTAGCCGATTTTAGAGGAAAAAGAGTTTCGGTTGGAGATGCGGGAAGCGGAACGGAATTTAACGCCAAACAAATATTGGAAGCATACGGTTTGACTTTTGACGATATTAGAAAACATAATCTTTCGTTTAAAGAATCG
The DNA here is from genome assembly GCF_005518285.1 of Brachyspira catarrhinii. Lineage (GTDB taxonomy): Bacteria > Spirochaetota > Brachyspiria > Brachyspirales > Brachyspiraceae > Brachyspira > Brachyspira catarrhinii. Next base: position 6,241 of record NZ_SJDU01000015.1, read on the forward strand.
AGCGATGGACTTCAAAACGGAACTTTGGACGCTTGCTTTATAGTCGCTGGAGTTCCTAACGCCGCTTTGCAGGAATTATCTTTATCGACCGAGATAGTTTTAGTTCCAATAGGAAATACGCAAGTCAGAGAAATAACCGCTCAATATAAATATTATACGGAAGTAAATATACCAGCAGGCACTTACAGCGGAGTAGATACCGATACGAGAGCCATTGCCGTTAAAGCTACTATTGCCGTTAATAATAATGTTCCCGAAGAAGAAGTTTACAATATGATAAAAACTCTATTCGATAAGCAATCGGATTTATCGGTTGCTCATGCGAAAGGAAACGAACTTAATATTGAAGACGCTCCAAAGGGAGTTTCAATTCCTTTTCATTCGGGCGCTATAAAATATTATGAAGAATTAGGCATTATTGTGCAGTAAAATAATAATAGATAATTTAAGTCGGTTAATTGATTGTGTTTAACGATATAATAAAAACAAAAAAAACTATTATATTATTAACTCTCCGATTAACCGCAATTATCTTACTGACGATTATTTTATTTAAGCCGATATTTCCTAAATTGCTTATAAACGAAAAAGTTTTTAATATAAAAAATAAAGAATTTGTAATTTTATATACTCATTCCGTTAATAAGGGATTGGTTAGAGATTATTATATTATTAAAGATAAAAATATTATTCTCTCAAAAACCCGATTTGCCTCTTACGGAGCGGGAATTCCCGAACCAGAAGAAACGCAAAAATTTACAATTACGGACGATTATATAGAGATAGACGATATAAATAAAAAAATCGACAATTTATATTTATTTGTCGGAACTGTGGCAAATCATAGAATAGAAATTGACGGAGAGGAAATAGAATTAAAAAAATTATTCAAACCGCAAAGCAATATAAAGATAGAATATAAAATTTTGTCTTTATTTGAATATATTAAACTAAAATTAGATTATTGGAGGAACGATGAGCAAAGAAAACCATCATATTCACATTTTAACCGCCGAAGAAATAGACGATTATATGAGCAAATATGACAGCGAATCGAGATATAGAAGATATAAAGATTGGAAAAAATATTTAATCATAATCATATCGACAATATTTTGTTTATTTCAATTATATTCGATACTTTCGGGCAGAATAACGGCTCAAGTTTTAAGAGCGACGCATTTGGCTTTCGTTATTCTTTTGGCTTATTTGCTATTTCCTATGAAAAAAGATATGCCGAAAGATAAACTTCCGTTCTACGATATTATACTCGCGATTGTCGGAGCGGCTACTTGGAGTTATATTGTCGTTAATTTTGATTCTTTGGTTAGAAGAGCGGGAATATACACGACTGTCGATATTTTTGTCGGAATAATCGGAATATTGATATTATTCGAAGCATGCAGAAGAATTGTAGGACTTCCTATTTTGATAATTTCTTTAATATTTATAATTTACGCTTTATTCGGTTCTTACGCTCCGGGATTTTTGAATCATAGAGGATATTCTTATCAAAGACTCGTTTCTCATTTATTTTATAATACTGAAGGAATAATGGGAACGCCGATTGGAGCTTCCGCAACATTTATATTTTTGTTTATATTTTTCGGAGCTTTGCTTGATAAAACGGGAATAGGACAATTTTTTATAGATATTTGTAACGCTATCGCTGGAGGTTTTGACGGAGGTCCCGCGAAAGTCGCCGTTCTAACGAGCGCAATGTTTGGGACGGTTTCGGGAAGTTCGGTTTCAAATACGGTTGGCACGGGAAGTTTTACAATTCCTATGATGAAATCTTTGGGTTATCGTTCGGAGTTTGCGGGCGCGGTCGAGGCTTCGGCTTCAACGGGAGGACAACTTATGCCTCCTATAATGGGCGCCGCAAGTTTCTTAATGGCTGACAGTTTGGGAATTCCATATATGGAAGTGGCTAAAGCGGCTATCATTCCCGCGCTTTTATATTTTACGGGAATATTTATAATGGTTCATCTCGAGGCAAAAAAGACGGGATTAAAAGGTTTGTCGAAAGATTCTCTTCCAAAATTCGGCGAACTTCTTCTTAAAAGAGGTTATTTGGTTATTCCGCTTTTAACTATAATAGTATTTTTCGCTCTCGGAAAAACGGCTATATACGCGGGATTAATGGGGATAATATCGGCGGTTTTTGTCGCAATAATAAATAATATTATAGACATCGTAAACAAAAGAAAAATCGGATTTGGAATAAACGATATAATAGATGTATTTTGCAATGCGGCAAGAAATATAATAAGCGTTGCGGTTGCCTGCGCTATGGCGGGAATAGTAATAGGCGTCATAACTCTTACGGGATTGGGTTTGAAAGTTGGAGCTGGTTTGGTTTCAATATCGGGCGGAATTTCAATTTTACTTTTAATGCTTACTATGATAAGTTCGATAATACTCGGCATGGGAGTTCCTACGACTGCAAATTATTTGATAACTTCCACTATAGCGGCAAGCGCGATAATACAATTGGGATTTAAACCTTTGGCGGCGCATATGTTCGTATTCTATTTCGGCATAATAGCGGATGTCACTCCTCCTGTGGCTTTGGCAGCGATGGCGGGAGCTGCTATAGCGAAATCCGACCCTTTCAGAACGGGACTCGAAGCGAGCAAATTGGCTATCGGCGCTTTTATAATTCCTTATATATTTATATTCAATCCAGCGATTCTTATGATAGACACGACTTTGGGAGAGATAATACAAATAATTATAACTTCTATTATTGGCATGTTTGGAGTCGCTTCTGGTTTGGAAGGATATGTTTTCAGAAAATGTCTTTGGATTGAAAGAATATTTTTTATAATAGCGGGTTTATTAATGATAGACCCAGGTTGGATTACGGATGTCGCGGGATTATCGATTACGACTATTTTAGTTTTGATTCAGATATTTACAAAAAATAAGAAAAAGGCTATCATAGTTTAATTAAATGAAAACATCAAAATAGTATATATTTGACAAAATACTATTTTAATTTAATATATTATATAAACAATCTTTGCTCGGGTGGTGGAATTGGTAGACACAACAGCTTGAGGTGCTGTCGGGTAACACCGTGCTGGTTCAAATCCAGTCTCGAGCAATTATATATATTTGCTTGCCTCTCTTATACTTAAATTATTCATAGATTAAATAGTTTATTGATACAATAAATTTATAATATATTTCAAAAAACATAAAGTAAATTATTTTAATAAATTTATTTTAATTGACTTTAATCTTTATATTTGTTATAATTATATTTCATTATTAATAATCATTTTTAAGAAAAAAATTTTAAGGAGAAAAAATATGAGTTTAAAAGTTGACGATAGAGGCAAAGCAAAAGTGGTTAGTATAGCGGGGAAAATGGATGTAAGTTTATCTATGACAATCGAGCAGGAATTGGAAGAATTGGTAGAATCTGGAGCGAATAATTTAATTTTGGAAATTTCTGGAGTCGAATATTTGAGTTCGAGCGGAATCAGAGTTTTTATCGCGATTATGCGAAAAGTTAAAGACAAACAGGGAAAAATCGTTCTCGCTCAAGTTCCCGAAACTATCAAAAAAATATTGAAAACTGTAGATTTGGAAGATTTATTTGAAGTTTACGATTCTGTCGATAAGGCTTTAGAATCGTTTTAAGATTTGAATCTATTTTATGAAAGTAAAATTTATATTATTTTTTTTAAGTTTATTTTTTGTTTTTTCATGCGCAACTAAACAGAGAAGCGCCGATTATAGATTTGATAGCCGTCCGTTTTTAAGAGAGTATAAAAAATATTCTCTCACTTCGGGCGAAAATAATCCCGCGTTAGATTCGGTAATTGACAGAGAAGGAACTTGGATTTACTATTCGAGGGAAAACGCTGGAAACACCGACATATTCGCCGTAGATTCTTATAACTTGGAAACATTTAGACTCACTCGAAGCCCGGGAATCGACTCTTCAGTTTCTGTAGATTCAAAATCTAAATATTTGGTTTTTTCATCCACTCGAGATGACGCTTTCGGAGATATTTATTTATACAAACTTGTCAATATTTTCAAAGTTAGAAAAAGCAGAAAAAAATTGGAAGATTTGGAGCAGTCGATAGTTAGGCTTACAGATTATAAAGGCTACGATACCGAACCCGTAATATCGCATAACGGAAACACTATAGCTTTTATATCCGACAGAGACGGCAAAACTAAAAAACTATTCACAATGAAACCGAATGGTAAAAATATAAATAAAATTTCCGATTTGGAAGCAAGTTCTCCCGCCTTTTCGTTTGACGATAGATATATAACTTTTATTACTTCAAAAATCGGAGAGCCTTATTCCCAGTTGGTTGTTTTCGATTTGGAAACTCAAACCAATTTAACGATTCTAACCGACACAAAAACTTTGAAATTCAATCCTTCTTTTTATAATAACGATACGATTATTTATTTTGAAATAGAAAACGATTCGGACGGAGACGGCAATTTAACCTATTACGATAAAAGACGATTAATGTCATATTCTTTAAGCACCGCGCAATATTATATTTTATCGGAAGACACTCAATTAACCGATTTCAATGTCGCGTATCCTTCCGCTTTGGTTGGCGCTTATGTGATAAATACGAACGGAACGAGCATAGTGACTATGGGTTCTACGAAAGAATATTTTATAAAAGACGATAACGCCGAAAAAATGTATAACACTTTTACCGAGCTTCCTTATGATAAAAAAGAAGAAGTTATAGATAAATTTTCCGAATATTTTCCATTTAAAGAAGACGAGAATAATGTGGCAAAGGCATATTTCGATATAATGATTCAATCTTATACTAACGAAAAAAACGATATTTATTTAAGCGCAAAAAATACTCTTATAAATAGTTATGGCGATACTCTTTTTGGATTTTTAGCGGATAAAATAGACGGAGATTTTAATACGAATTGGCTTAATGCAAAAAATTATACGAACGAATATTTTTTAACGAATAATACAAATCTTGAAAATAATATAGCTTGGGCGGGTTTTATTTCCGCTAATGAAAAATTTAAAAATCAAACGGACAATAAAAATTCTTTAAATATTCTTACAAATATAATCAATTTGAATACGGATAAAGATTTATATATTTTAATTTCAAAATTATACAGCCATTCGCTCGAAGATAACGATTACGAATATACAAACGATTTATATAAAATTCCTTATACGAGGAGAGATTTAATATTTTCCGACAGATTGGAAATAGCGAAAGATTTTTTGAAAGATTCAAAATTTTCCTACGAATATATAATAGAAAATTCTCATCCTTATTTTCCAATGTCGGTTGCGGCGCGATTATTATATTTGGACGGACTCATTCTTTCGAGGAATTACGATGACGCTACGAATTTATTTCAGCCTTATTTGGAATCGAATAACGATATAATGAAGGCTTTGGGTTATTACGCGAACGCTAAAGTTTTGATTGCGAAAGAGGACGAAGGCGCTTATATTTTATTAAAAAACGGTTTGAATTCTGGAGGCAAAAATTTTGATTCAACTTACGAAGCGGAAGATTCTAAAAATATACTTGCAAATTATTATAAATCTTTAGCCGACAAATCTTATAACGAAGGCAAATACGCGCAGGCTTACGATAATTATAAAGAAGTTTTAATTTATAATCCGAGCGACACGATTTCTTCGGCAAGATTAATCGAAAGCGGATTAAGAGCCTATGACAATATCGATTCGCTTGAAAAAACTATAACTGAAAGAGAAAAAAATCTTTTATCTACAAGATACTCGGAACATGAAACGCATGCGGAACTTGCAAACGCTTATTATTATTTGGCGAACAGATATTACGGAATTGCAATGTCGAAACAATATAGCAAAGAAAGATATGTTTTAAGCGAGAAGCAGAGAGAGGACGGTTTTTATTTATATTTAAATAAATCTTTCAATACGATAGTCGATAAAGCGGTTTCATATATAAATTTCGCAATATTTCTCTATCCAGACGATTCGGACTATTATATAAAAAAAGCGGAAATGTTAACATTCGCTCAAGCGTTGCAAATGCAGGTTTACCAAGACGATAAAACTTATAAAAGCGTTATAGAACTTGTGCCGAGTTATAGAGACAATAATGTAAATAATGATAGATATGTAGGTTATAATAAATTATCTTTTCAAAATGTTAATTTGGAAAGCGATATTATCGATTCTCTTATAATGGCAAAAAGCAAAGTAAAAACAAAACCAAATATGGTGTCGATAATGCTTGCCAATTCCTATTTAATGAACGGCAGATATTCTGACGCGGCGGCGGAATATAAAGAAGCGGAAATATTGCTAAATTCGGTTGGAAGCGAAAAGAGTAAAGCTTGGTATCATTTCTTTTACGGCTATTCTTTATGGATGAATAACGAAATAGAAAACGCTTATAAAGAATACGAAACGGCGCGTAATTTATTTGAAAAATTGGGAGATAAAGAGGCTATATATAAAATTGTAGGCTATACTTCGGTTGCGGCAATAGAACAAAAAGATTATAAAAAAGCGATTGAATCGTTGCTTGAAAGAGACAAACTCACAAAAGATGATATAAGTCAAAACGAATTAAACGAACTTTTGCTTGCGGCATGTTATTTGCAACTTGAAGATTATAATAACGCTTTGATATATTGCGATAATGTTAAAGAAAAAATAGACAATTTGGATTCTTCGGTTTATACTCCGAATTATTTGAGCGCCACAATTTACGGAACGGATATAAATATAATCAATTTCGGACTCGCTTCTTTCGGAGGTTATATCCCGGGCGAACCGCTTAATGTCGATAAACAGCAAATGTTATATTCTATTTATCAAGAATTGTATGAAAAAATAGGAAGATATTCGGATTCGAGAGAGGCTTTATCTTCTTATAAAAACTATATTTTGAAAGACACTCCGAAAAAATCTATAAAACCTTTGATGCTTGCCACTTATTATAATAACGAAGGATATTTATATTATAGGCAGGGTTCGATTTCAAATTCAATAATATCTTTTAAGGCTTCGATAGACGAATATAAAAAAACTATAGATTCTAAAGCTTTGGAAAATAATCCAAATTTGGCTTACGAAAACGCTCAAAATGACGCTAAAAATTATTTAAGTTTATCTTCTTTATATTTAAGATATTTGTCTCAAACCGATTTAGTATCAATTAGAAGAGAATTTTTTAAAGAATTATTCGATACTACTAAAAATTTGCAAGTATTGTCTACAAATAACTCGGTAAGTTCAAAAGACAGATTATTATTGTATTCGCATATAGCCGCTTTTCAATATATAATGGCGCTTAAACTCACAACAGAAGCGGACAATTCGAGATTCAAAAAAAGAAGAGAAGACCCTTTGGATATGAGCGGGCATGACATTAATGTTCAAAGATTATATATGCTTAAAGACGCGATTGACAGATATAGATATATTCTATCTTCAAATTCTAATTTTCCCGTAGATTTGAAAACGGAAATAATAATAAGATACAATTTGGCTAAAGCTTATGAACTTGCGGGTTATATCGAAGAAGCTGCAAGAGAATATATGTCGGCATATTCTAAAGCTCAAGTTTCGGCGTTTGCGGTTGAAGAGATTGCAATATTAACTACTTTAATTGATTTTAGCTCGAAGTATAGAGAAAATTATCCCGACAGTTTGGATTTTCCGATACAATATGTTTTTAGAATTTTAAGAAGGCTCAGAGAAAGCGTATTTATGATAACTTTCGTTGAAGACAATAATTTTATTTTGGAACAGGCAAAATATAAAGTCATAGAATTTTTGGGAGAAAATTATCCCGATGCAAGTTTTAATATACTCGCAATGTTTGACGCGATAGAAATGCGAAGAAAATTTTTGAACGGAAGGCTATACACTTTGGGAGAGAATAATTATTATTTAAAAGAATATTACGAATTATACGACAATGTTCTTTATTCTTATAGAAGATATTTGGACTCCGTTTCCACTCCTTACGATAGCAAAAAAGAAGCCTCAACATTAAAAGAAATTACCGAATACGAAAAAGAGGCGATAAAAAAATTCGACAATACTCCAATAGAGCATATAGTTATTTGCGATGTGAGAGCGGAAGATATCGATAAAGCTATGCGCGAGGACGAGACTTTTGTTTGGGACACTTATTTCGGTTATAGATTTGTGAGAGAAAATAAAAAAAGTTATTTCTATATGCAAACAAATTATTCCAACGATAATAACGATACTAATAATAATTTCAAAACAAAAAATTATGTTTCGCATATAGGATACAATCCGTTAAAAATAAACGATACGAATATTTTTGTGCGGGAATTATACGATTCTACCGAGTATATGCTTCCGCCAAAAACGGCTTATATTGACAATAGACTTCTTTCATTTTTTAGAACGGGAAGAAACGATGAAAGAAATATAAACAGTTTAAGTTCGAGTTCGTCTAATAATACTATTTCTACAAATCAAAATAATCAATATGCGGTTTATAATGTGGCTTATACTAATAACTTTACAAATAATTTGTGTAAAATAAAATTCTCGATTCT
>NZ_SJDU01000150.1 GCF_005518285.1 Brachyspira catarrhinii
TTATGAGTTTTATAGTAAGTATTATAAGGATTAATTAATATATGAATATTATTCTTAATTCTCCATATATAAAAACTTCATTAGTTGATGGTCCTGGAATAAGAGGAGTGTTATTTCTACAGGGATGTGATTTAAAATGTCAGGCTTGCCATAATAAAAGTACATGGAATATTGAAGAGGGAAAAGTTTATGATGTTTTAGAAGTAATAGAAATTTTAAAAATCAATGTTAGAAATAAAAAAATTACTATATCTGGCGGTGAACCTTTATTACAGAAAGATGCTTTATTATATATGTTTGAGATAATAAAAGATTGGGATATATGTTTATATACAGGACATAATTTGGAAGATGTTCCTAAAAATATTTTGAAATATTTAAAGTATATAAAAGTGGGACATTTTATTGAAGAATTAAAAACTACTAAGATACCTTTTATTGGTTCCTCAAATCAGAAGTTTATAGTTTTAGGAGATTATTATGACTAAATTTAGTAATGAAAATGCTGCAGAAAGATATAGCTATATTGGGCATATTTATAGAAAATCTGAAAGAATGCAGAAAGAAGAATGTTTGAATTTACTTTCTAAAGAATTATCTGATTTGCATAGAAACGGATATATTCATATACATGATTTAGATGCTTATGGTTTAACATATAATTGTTTAGCTTTTAATATAGATAATTGTTTTCCTTATCATGAATATGAAGGATTATCTGATTATCGTAAAATATTGAAATTATTTAATTTTTATAGAGAATTATTTGTAAAAATTGGTAATGAGCAGTCTGGAGGCGAAGCATTTGCTAACTTTGATATAGATACTGCTAAAATATTAACTAATTTAGGAGTAGAAAATAGTAAAGATAATCTGTCTTTAATTAAAGAATGCATATCAGAGTTTATATATTGGTGTAATAATTGTCATGATAGAATGGGAATGGTTAATTACTATATTACATTAAATATTGGATTAGCTAATGATGAATATTCATATCAAATATGTGAAATTACAATAGATGCATTTAGTGAAATGCCAAGTGATGTCTTTAAGCCTAATATAGTTTTTAAGGTAAAAAGCGGGGTTAATTTAGAAAAAGACTCGCCTAACTATAATTTATTTATAAAGTCATTGATGTGTACTTCAAAAAAAATGATACCTACTTATTTATTATGTGATAGTAAACCTAATAAAGGTATAGATCCTAAATTATTAAGTGTTATGGGATGCAGAACTAGAATTGTTGATAATATATTTGGAAAAGAAGGTTCTATAGGAAGAGGGAATATAGCTAATATATCTGTAAATTTACCTAGATTAGCATTAGAGATTGTTAATGATAATAATATAATAGATGAAGATTCTAAATTTGAAGCTTTAAAATCAAAATGGCTTACTATAGCAGAACAAGTTACGGAAATATTATTGGACAGATATAATAGGCTTAATAAATTAGATTCAAGCTTTTTTCCTACAAATAGTAAGTATAATTTATGGATAGAAAATTTTGACATTGATAAAAATGTAGAGAATATATTCAGACATGGTACGCTTTCTATTGGTTTTATAGGATTATCGGAAACTATAGAAATTATTACTGGTAATAAATTTTATTTAAATGATAAAGCTATGGATATGGCTTATAATTTTGTTAAATTTATGAGAGAATATACAGACAAATGTATAAAAAAATACAATTTAAATTTTTCTTTATTAGCAACTAGCGGTGAATTAATAAGCGGAAGATTTTGTGATATTGATTCCAAATTATATGAACATAATGTATTGAAAAAGGGTTTTTACACTAATTCTTTTCATGTTGATGTTGATAGCTTAATTTCTGGTTTTGATAAAATAGATAAAGAAGCTCCATTTCATTTATTATCTAATGGCGGATGTATAACATATATAGAACTTGGAGAAGTTCCTATTGGAAATCATATGGCTTTAGAGGAATATATTAATTATGCTTTGAATGCAGGTATACATTATTTAGGTTTTAATTTTCCTTTAGATATTTGTAATATGTGTGGTTCCAGAGGTATATTTGATAAATGTGATGAATGCGGAAGTGATGATATAAAAAAAATAAGACGTGTTAGCGGGTATTTAGAGATTTTAGATCAGTTTACTAATGGTAAATATCTTGAAGCTAAAAAAAGGGATGTAAATTACTATGATAATAGCCATAGAAGGAGTTGATGGAGTTGGTAAAACTACTATATCAAAATTAGTAGCTGATAAATTGAATTTCATTTTTGCAGAAAAACCTTTACATTATTTATTAGATGATAGGGATAAGGAATATACAAATTATATTAAATTAAGAGATTTTTTTAATAATAATGAAGATAGAAATTTATCAGCTTGGTTTTACGGTTTGAATTATATGTTAATATCAAATATTTTTAAAGGTAAAAATATTGTAACTGACAGATATTTAATTTCTATGTATGCTTTAAGTTTTTCAGATTATAATATTGATATATATGATTTAATTGTAAAAAAAATTGAGCTTCCTTTTCTTACTGTTATATTAAAGGCTTCTAAGGAAATTGTATATAATCGTTTGATATTAAGAAATCCTATTGATAAAGATGTATATAAATTAAATAATATTGATAATTTTTATAAAAAGTCGTATGAATGTATAAATAGATATAATTTAAATCATATAATTATTGATACATCTAATTTAGATAAAGAAACAATTACTAATATTATTATTAATAAATATTTTGAAATGTTGGAGATTATATAGATAAAAATGTTAAGTTTGGAAATGAAATATACAGCTTTATATTGGGCTATGGGATTTGAAGAAGACGAAGAAGATATATTTATAAAATATTATAATAATAAATATAAAATAATAATATTTGCAGAAAAAGCGTATATTGATTACGGTGATAAAATATATATTGATAATTCTCATATAGCTTCTATATTAGAACATGAGGATTTGGTTATTTTGGAATGCGTAAATAGATTGCTGGATAGAGGGGTAAGTCCTGAAGAGATTGTAATTACAAAAGAAATAGGTGAGCCCAATATTATATATAGAGATACAGCAATATTTTGTGAGGCTTGGCAAAAATATAATGATGATTTTTCATATAATAAATATTTATATAATGTAAAATATACGTCATTATTAGCATCTGGAATTATAGATGTAAAAAATGTGATTATCAAAAATAATAAAAAATATTATCATGGATTATTTGAGGATTACTCTGATTTTTATAATCCAAATCTTATAAGTAAATATTTTATTGAGGCAGATGATGATTTTATTATAAATAATAATGAACTTATAAAATATAATGGCAAATCAGAAAAGGTTATTGTACCAGAAGGCATAGAAACTTTATCGGCTAATTGTTTTTGGAATAATCAATATGTGAAAGAAATAGTTCTGCCTTCATCTTTAAAAATTTTGGGTGGAGATAGTTTCTATTTCTGTAAAAATTTAAGAAAAATAAATATACCTAAAAATGTATTTTTAATTGGAAATAATCCTTTTGCTGCTTGCAATAATTTAGAAATTATAGAAAATGAGAGTATTAATTTTATTTTGATAGACAGAGTATTATATACTAAAGATATGACCAGAATAATTTATTATCCTATGAATAAAAAAGATGAAAGTTATAATATATTGGATAATACAAAATATATTGGAAAGCATTCATTTTATAATAATATTTATCTGAAAAAAATTAATGTACCAAATTCTGTTTTGCATTTTGAAAATAATCCTTTTTCCGATTGCATTAATTTATCTGATGTAGTTTTTAATACTAAAAGCTATTTTAATGATAAAGGGGTTATTTATAATAGATTTATGACTATGATAGTTTCCGTACTGCAAAATGCAGATTTAGAAAATTATGTTATTCCAGAATCGGTTAAGTATATAGGAAGAAATTCTTTTTGGAATTGTAAAAATATAAAAAATCTTACGATATCTAAAAATATCATTAAGATTGGATATAATCCATTTGCTGGATGTTCAAATATTAATATTTTTTCTGATAATCCTAGGTTTGTTATTGAAGATGGAATGCTGTTAAATGAAGCAAGAGATGAATTAATATGCTGTCCTAATAATGCAGCAAAAACTTTAAAAGAAATACCAAAAACTATAACAAAATTGAATGCTAGAGCTTTTAGCTGCTGCAGTGATTTAAAAGATATAATACTGCATGAAGGAATAAAATTAATAGATAAAAGTGTATTTACATTATGTTCAAATATTGAAAAAATTTATGTTCCTGATTCAGTTGAATATATTAATGAATGGGCTTTTGCAGGTACTGATAAATTAAAAGAAATTTCAATTAGTAAAAATACAATTCTTCATAAAAATGCTTTAGTAGGCTGCAATGCCGATATCATAATAAGGGATAATTAATGAAAGATAATATTATTTTTGAAGCAGATAATCTTGAAGCATTAAAAGAGTTAATAAATATGGGATTAGAAGAAAAAATAGATGTTATACCTATAGATCCTCCATATAATACAAATATAGATTATATCAATTATATTGATAGTTTTGAGGGAGATAGTTTTATATCATTTATGAATATGCGTATTGAGCTTGCATATAAATTGTTATCCCCTAATGGAGTTATGTTTATACATATAGATGATAATGAAGTATTCAATTTAAATATTTTATGTAAAAAAATATTTGGCATTGAAAATGTAAAATTAATTATTTGGAAAAAAAATGAAGAAATATTTGATTTTAATAAAAAAGAGTATAAAAAAGTTCATAATATAAATGTTATACATGAATATGTAATAGTATGTTTTAAAAATTTTAATTCTACTAATCTGAATTATATAAAACAATTAAAATTAGATAATAGTGGAAAATTAATTGAAAGTTATGCTCCATTAACATCAATTTTAGAGTTCTTGGGAAGTAATTTTTCAGCTAAAGAAGAATTATATGAAATTTTTGATGGAAAAGAGGTTTTTAGAACACCTAAACCTGTTAAACTTATTAAAGAATTTATAAGAAGTGCAAGCAGTAAAAATTCTTTAGTTTTAGATTTTTTTGCTGGAAGTGGTACAACAGGACAAGCTTGTATGGAATTAAATAAAGAAGATAATGGAAATAGAAAATTTATACTAGTTAACAATATTGAAAATAATATATGTAAAACAGTACTCATTCCTAGAATAAATAAAGTTATAGAAAAATTTGGTTTTAATGAAACTTTCAGGTTTATATCTTTATATTGAATTATATAAAATTACAGGGTATTAGCATTAAAACTAATACCCTGCATTGTATATGGGAT
>NZ_SJDU01000151.1 GCF_005518285.1 Brachyspira catarrhinii
ATATTTTATAATTAGTAAGTAAACATAAACTTGAAAAAAGTTTAAAGTAAAGCGCTCGGCTCGGCTCGGCTCGCGCGAATTTGATTTATAATAGTTTTATTTATCATAGGCGGAATTATACAATATTTAGAATTTTTGTCAACACTTTAAAATAAAAAATTTGTTGTCATTACTAATTTCAAATTTGTCATTGCGAGATTTATCGAAGCAATCTACTATTAATAAGGCTTAAATTTTAAAATCAAATTCTATTAATTTTGGATTACTTCTGGCATAGCCATCGTAATGACGGTAAAATGTTTGTCATTGCGAGCAAAAAAGAAAAGAATAAAATCTTAAACTTTAGTTAAGCTAAAAAATATTCATAACATATTTATCGGGTCTATATCTATTTCTATATAATTCCCTTTTTGCGCTATAAAATTATTAGAAAGATTTTCAAAAAATTCTTTAAGCAAAGAATGAGACGCGGTTTTTATTAAAATATTCCATCTATAATATTTATTCAATTTACTCATTATGCAAGGAGTCGCTCCTAATATTTCAAGTTTATCTTTATGCTTATATGTTAACTTTCTTACTAAATCGGCTATAGTATTGGCATCGCTTTCTACTTTTTTTTCGTTCTCTCCTCTTATAACCAATCGAATCAATCTTGAAAACGGCGGATAATTGAGAGGCGATTTTCTTTTTATTATTTCGCTATTATAGAAAGAAATATAATCATGATTTTTCGCGCATTCTATACTGTAATGATTCGGCGAATAAGTTTGAATATAAACTATTCCTTTCTTTTCTCCCCTTCCGCTTCTGCCCGCCACTTGAGTTATCAAATTAAAAGTTCTCTCCGAACTTCTGAAATCTGGTATATGAAGCGACATATCGGCAAAAAGAACTCCGACTAAAGTGACATTCGGAAAATCGAGTCCTTTCGCTATCATTTGCGTTCCTACTAATATATCAATTTCTCCGTCCGCAAATCTTTTAAATATTTTTTCGTAATTTTTTGTTCCACCGACAGTGTCTTGGTCGACTCTCTCTATTATCGCGTTTGGAAAAAGTATATTTAAATGTTCTTCCACTTTTTCCGTTCCGCTTCCGATTCTTTCAAAATATCCTATTTTACATTCTCCGCAAATCGTATCCAAAAATTGAGTATATCCGCAATAATGACACATAACGGTATTTTTCTTTTTATGATATGTCAAAGAAACCGAACAATTCGGACATTCCAAAACTTTTCCGCAATGCGAACAACTGACTACGGGAGCATAACCTTTTCTATTCAAAAACAATATTATCTGTTCTTTAAGTTCCAATTTTTTATTTATCTCTTCGACTAATTTTTGAGTTATCATTGGAAAGACTTCCGATTTTTTTTCTTTTTTCAAATCGAGTATTTTCACTTCGGGCATATTTACCGAAGAAGCTCTTTTTGTTAAAGTTAAAAGTTCTATTTTTCCGTTTTGAGAGTGATAAAAACTTTCAATGGAAGGAGTCGCGCTTCCCAAAAGTAAAGTTGCGTTTTCTTTTTCTTTTCTATAAAACGCTATTTGTCTCGCATGGTATCTCGGCGTTTCGTTCGATTTATAACTCGTTTCATGCTCTTCGTCTATGACTATTATTCCCAAATTATTTGCGGGCGAAAATATCGCACTCCTCGCCCCCACAACTATTTTTATTTCGTTTTTTTTAATCATTTGCCAATATCTATATTTTGAAGTCGGAGTTAATTTGCTATGTAAAACGGCTATTTTCCCTTCAAATCTTTCGGCGAATCTTTTTATAGTCTGCGGAGTTAACGATATTTCAGGAAGTATGACTATCGCTTGTTTGCCCATATCCACGACTTTTTTAATCGCTTGCAAATAAATTTCGGTTTTTCCGCTTCCTGTCACGCCATGCAATAAAAAAGTTTTAGATTTTTCAGATTCTATACTTTCAGATATTTTTTTTAAAACATTTTCCTGTTCTTCGTTTAATTTTAAATAAGGTTTTTGTTTTGCTGGAATCGGTTTGGCTTTCTTTTCAATCTTTGCTGGATTTCCCGCGGGGAGAGAGGCAAATAACGATTCTCCAAAAGAAGAATGATAATATTTGCTCATCCATTTTGCAAGCTCAAATTCTTTATTAGAACATATAGGCTCGATGTCTATTCTCGCTTTTATAGGATAGATTTTGAAATTGCCTTCCGACTCTTCGGTTTCTTCAATTACTATGCCTTTAATATTTCTATTTTTTACTGGAGCTATTATTCTGCAACCGACTAAACTGTCTTTTATTTCTTCTGGTTTTTTATAAGTGAGAATTTTATCAAACGGAAGATTAAAAACTACTTTAACAAACATCACATTTTTTCACGACGTCTTTTATCTTCGTATTTAGACATACAATTTACGCATCTTAAAGTATAAGGAATCGCCGTTAATCTATCTTCGCTAATCTCTTCTTTGCAATCGATACATTTTCCGTAAGAACCGTCTTCTATTCTTTTAAGAGCGTTATTTAAAGCTTCCAATTTATCTTTGTCTTTTTGCGAAGAGTTAACCAAACTTTGCTTCTCGTAAGTTTGAAAAGCTATATCCGCCATATCGCCGTGAGCCTCTTGTTTTAGCGCTTCGTAAGTTTCGTTTCCGCTCAATAATTCGTCTAATGTTTTTCTCTTTTCTTCAAGTATCAAATCTTTAAATTTTTTCAATTTTTTAGAGTTCATATATCAACCTTCGTAATACGATTTGTAAAAGTATTTTCAATATTTTAAAAATATTATCGTTTTGAAAATTGGAAAAGTTTTCTCGCTCCAGACCTTCCATATTTTTTTCTTTCAACTTCTCTCGAATCTCTCGTAATAAATCCGTTTCTCTTCAACGCTATTCTGAAATCCTGATTTTCCGCTATCAAAGCTTTCGCAATTCCATGTCTAACCGCATCCGCTTGAGCGCTTATTCCTCCGCCTCGAACATTTGCAAACACATCGTATTTTCCAAAATTTCCCGTTATTCTTAAAGCGTCTTCCACGACTTTTATCAAAGCCGCCCTATTGCAAAAATAATCCGTATAATTTTTACCGTTTATTAAAATTTTTCCGCTTCCCAAAGCGATGCGAGTTCTTGCGTTAGCCGTTTTTCTTTTTCCCGTAAAAATATTTAATTGTTTTGCAGCCATTATTTATTCTCCTATTTTTTACTTTATATTTATTACTTCTGGTTTATTTGCCGCATGAGGATGTTCCGCTCCTGCGTAAACTTTCAATTTTTTCAAATGAAGTCTTCCCAAAGGATTATGAGAAAGCATTCCTTTAACCGCTATTCTAACCATTCTTTCTGGATTTTTTTCAAGTAGTTCGCCGTAGCTAACGGATTTAATTCCGCCGGGATAACCCGTATGTCTGTAATGAATTTTTCCTTTCTTTTTGTTTCCCGTCAATACTATATCTTTAGCGTTAATTATAATAACATAATCTCCGTTATCCAAATTATAAGCGTAATCGGTTTTATGTTTTCCTTTAAGCAAAAAAGCCGCTCTGCTTGCCACTCTTCCCAAAGATTTTCCTTTAGCGTCTATAATAAGCCAATTCTGTTTAATATCCTTTTGGGAGAGAACATAAGTATTGTTTTTCGTTTTCAAAATTTTCTTATCCATAAAAATATCCTTAAATAAAATCTTATTCTAAATATATTAAATTCTATTATTCTAAACGATAATTAATGAATTATTTTATCATAAATCGATTATAAAGTCAAATTTTTTTTGATACATTTTCTTAAAAACTTTTGACTCTCTTTCGGCTTACTTCAAATATTTCAAAGAATTCGTTATAAAAAGTTTGTTTTTAAATATTGTTTAATTATTAAAATTATTATATAATAGCTTAATGGCTAAAAAAATATTAATAAATGAAATAAAATGAAGACAATAAAAACTACTATTATATTATTAATTTTAATCTTTAATTCTTTCGATTTATTTGCAAAAAGCGGATTGGAATTGGGAATATTTGTCCCAATAGGAATGAGTATATCTTTGCATACTTTTGATTCGTCTGAATACGGAAATAATTCTGGATTCAATCAATATGTGGAAAATAACGCGAAGAAAACTAAAGCGGGTTTTGAAATTGGAATTTTATCTCAAGCGGGATATAGTTTTCAAATAAATAGAGATTTTAGTATAAGCCTTTTAGGAGAGTTAGGATATTTCAGAGATTCTATTAATTACGGTTTGAAAGACACGGAAACAAATTCTTATATATTCGTAATGAAAAATAGCGTTTATAATACTTTCGACAGTTTATTGATTGGAGCTATTCCAAAACTAAATTATAAAAATTTTTCGTTTTCGTTGGGTTTCGGAGTAAAAATTCCGTTATACGCCGAAATAAATTATTCGTCAAAAAATAAGTCTATAGGATATATTACGGAAAATATAACTACGATTAAAGCGAATAAAATGAAAGACTATTTCAAACATCAAGCCATACCGTTTATAAAATTCGTATTCGATTATTCTTTTTATAGTTCGTCAAAATTCGATTTGGTTTTATCGGGTTATTTTAATTACGATTTTCCGATATATTATCAAAATAAAAATTCAAATAATAGCGTTAATCCGATTGAAAAATTATCGAGTATAGATTTGGGAATTCAATTTGGCGCAAAAATAAAACCTATGGGGTAATATAAAATAAAATGAAAATATTATTAAAGATATTGATAATTACGATGCTTTTAAATCGTTTAGCGTTTGCCAAAAGCGGTCTTGAATACGGCTTTCAAGTTCCGATTGGTATGAGCGTAGGAATTAACAGATTTATATTGAATAAAGACAGCTCGAGCGTTCAGCAAAGCAATTATAATTCAAAATTAAAACAAAATTCAAAAAATTCTTATATAGGTTTCGATTTGGAAATATTGGCTCATTTAGGATACAATTTTGAATTTAGAAGGAATATGAGCTTAAGTTTATTATTTGAAATTGGATATTCGCATGACACTTTTTCTTCTTATTCCAAAAATAACGGAAGCTCTTCCGTAAAAAATTTAAATTATTATATTTTTGAAAGTATGACATTCGGAATATATCCTAAATTTAATTGGAATAAATTTTCTTTCGGTATCGCGAGCGGAATTAAAGTTCCGTTATACGCGAGAATTAAAGATTCGGTTGTAGATTATCAGAATTCCAAAATAACTCAAAATATAGAAATTATAAAAGCGAATCAAATGAAAAATATATTTAAAGTTCCCATTATTCCGTATTTAAAATTTTCTGCAGATTATTTGATTTATT
>NZ_SJDU01000152.1 GCF_005518285.1 Brachyspira catarrhinii
TTCCGAGTCCCACTACATCCGCCGTATATTCGGGTATATCGAAACTCACTCTAACATGACTTTGAGCGGCTAAATTATAAATTTCATCGGGCTGAATTTTTTCAAGCAATCTCGATAAAGCCGAACTGTCCGACAAATCTCCGTAATGAAGAAAAACTCTCGCGTCGTTTGCATGAAAATCCTGATATAAATGTTCTATTCTTCCCGTATTGAAAGACGAGCTTCTTCTTATAATTCCATGAACTTCGTAGCCTTTTTCAAGCAAAAGTTCCGCCAAATACGAACCGTCCTGTCCCGTTATTCCCGTAATAAGAGCTTTTTTCATTTTATTCATTTTAATTAATTCTCCGTTTTTAAATATTTTATTCTTTATAATTTTTCAAAAAATCATTATAGGCGATTTTCAAACCTTCTTCAAGTTCCGTTTTATAACGCCATCCCAAATTATTTATTTTGGAAACATCGAGCAATTTCCTCATTGTGCCGTCAGGTTTTGTAGAATCCAATATTATATTTCCTTCAAAACCTACTACTTTTTTTATCAAATTCGCCAAATCTTTTATCGTTATTTCTTTTCCGCTTCCTATATTTATAAATTTTCCTATTTCTTTCGCGTCTTTATTTTCCATCAAATATAAACATGCTTCGGCTAAATCGTCAGAATTCATAAATTCTCTTAATGGAGTTCCGCTTCCCCAAATAATAGTTTCTTTGTCTTTATTTATTTTCGCTTCATGAAATCGTCTAATGAGCATAGGAATCACATGGGCGTTTTCTTTATGATAATTGTCGTTAATTCCGTAAAGGTTGCATGGCATAACGGCTATATAATTCGTTTTGTATTGTTTATTGTAGGCATCGCATAATTCTATTCCAGAAATTTTTGCCAAAGCGTATGGACGATTCGTGCTTTCCAAATAACCAGAAAGTAAATATTCTTCTTTAATCGGTTGCGGGCATTCTTTAGGATAAATGCAACTCGAACCTAAAAACAATAATTTTTCCACGCCGTATTTAAAAGAGGCTTCTATAATATTATTTTGTATTTGGAGATTATAAAGTAAAAAATCAACTGGATAGGTGTCGTTTGCGTAGATTCCGCCGACTTTTGCCGCCGACAAAATCACCCATTCGGGCTTTTCGTTTTCAAAAAATTCAAATACTTTATCTCTTTCTCTCAAATCGAGTTCGCTATGAGTTCTTTTAATAATATCTTTATAGCCTTTTTTCGTAAAAACTCTTTCTATCGCGCTTCCCACTAATCCTTTATGTCCCGCTATATATACTTTTTTCAAAATTAACTCCTTTTTGTATTTATTATAATTAATTTAATTTTATTTATCTCTTCCCGTAATCGTTTCGGCGATATTCACAAGATTTGAAATCGACCTATTGAAGTAAACCAAAACATCTCCGTATAAATGAGCGTTGAGCGGAGGAATCAAAGATTTGTCGACATTATCGTAATGCCTTTGCCTCGCCTCGTAATAAAAATCTTTCACTTGATGATATTTTTCAATCGCTTCTTCGTAGGTTTTTTCTTTATTTATATAATAATATTGAGGAATCAGAGTCGATAAATAATCTATATACTCGACATTATTATTAATCATTTGCAATATGTCGCGCTTTTGAATTTCGTTAAATAAAGTTTTCTTTTCGTTTCCTTTGATTATAGCCTTTGCCAAATCTTTCAAATTATCTCCCAAATTTTCATAATATGTGCTTATATTTATCAAAGACGCGATATTGAGAGAGTTTAAAGTATTTTTCCCAAGCAGTTTGAGTAAAAATGTGTGAATTTCGTTATCGGTATTGTCCAAAAGTTTTTCGCCGTCTCTTATTTTGTTTAATAATCTTTCGCTCGGATTGTCGAATAATTCTCTTATTCTTAAAAGCATTTTCTTTGCTATCTCGCCCATATAAGTCACTTCTTTTCTAACTTCTATTTCTGCGGATACGGGCATATTCAAAAGTTTATCTACAAGCAAATTAACATGTTTTTCATCGTCTTTTTCTTTGATTATAATGCAAACAATTTTTTCAAGTTTATCGGTTAGAAAATAACAGACTATAACATTTACAATATTAAAAATTGTGTGAGCCGCCGCTATATAAAAAGATATATTGACATAATTATTGTTTACCATTTTATCGACTCCGCCAGAAACCACAAAACTTGCGATAAAATCAACCAATTTTATATAAGGATTGAATAAGAAAAACATATAAACTACGCCGAATATATTAAATAAACTGTGAACCAAAGCCGCTCTTTTTGCGTTTGTCGAAGCGTTTAAAGTAGCCAAAACCGCCGTTATCGTAGTTCCTATATTTTGCCCAAGTATTAATGCAACGGAAGTAGGAAAATCAATCAAACCTACGGTGGCAAGAGAAATCGTCACTCCCAACGCGGCGCTACTCGATTGTATTATCGCCGTTACTACAGTTCCTATGATTACGCATAAAAATCTGCCTTTGAATGTGTCCGCATTCGCTAACAAAAATACTTTTTCAAATTCTTCCGAGCCTCGCACCGATTCAAAAGCGTTTTTCATTAAAATGAGTCCGTAGAATATCATTCCAAAACCCATTAATATTTCGCCGAAGAATTTTAATTTTCTGTTTTCATTGCAGAATATTACTATTATAGAACCGACTCCCAAAGAAGGCAAAGCTAAAATATCCAAATTTAAAGATATTATCCATCCCGTAACGGTAGTTCCGACATTCGCTCCGAGAATTATATTTATCGCTTGAGTGAGGTTTAGTATTCCAGCATTGACAAAGCTAACCGTCATAACCGTGACCGCGCTACTTGATTGAACTATTGCCGTTATTAAAAAACCTAAAGATATTCCGAGTATTTTGCTATTGGTGACTTTGTGCAGAATTTCCTTTAATCTACTTTCGGTGCTTTCCTGCAAACCGTCCGAAAATAGTTTCAGTCCGAACATAAAAAGTCCGAACCCGCCTATTAAATTGAAAGTTAGATTTTGTATCATAAATATCCTAATTTATATAGTTTTTTTAGAATATCATATAATATTAAAAAGTCAATGAAAATTATTATTATATATAGCATTGTATTTTTAGATTTTTAATTTATAATTTTAAATTATTAGATTATCAAAGAAAGTTTAAATTTAATAAAATTCAATTTTAAGGATTCTTTATGTGCGGTGTAGTCGGTTATGTCGGAGAAAATAATTCGGTAGATATTTTAATGGACGGACTCTATTCTTTGGAATACAGAGGATACGATTCTGCGGGAATTTCGGTAATTGAAAATGACAGTATAATCACTTTCAAATCGGAAGGAAAGATTGATAATTTGCAAAATATTATAAATAAAAATAAAAAAATAGAATCAAATATTGGAATCGGACATACGAGATGGGCGACACATGGCGCGCCTTCGGATATTAACGCTCATCCCCATTCTACCGCTCGACTATCCTTGGTTCATAACGGAATAATAGAAAATTACAAAGATATAAAAGATAAGCTCGTTAAAAAAGGTTATAAATTTATTTCGGAAACCGACACGGAAGTCGCCGCAAATTTGATAGATTCTTTATACGATGGAAATCCTTTGATTGCCATAAGAAAAGCGATTGAAATTATAGAAGGTTCTTACGCTTTCGCAATTATTTTTAAAGACAAACTCGATAAAGTTTACGCCGTGAGAAAAGGAGCGCCTTTAATTGTCGCTTTGGGTAAAGACGGAAAAAACGAAAATTTTATCGCCTCCGATATTTCCGCTGTTCTGAAATATACGAATAAATATATCATAATGGACGAAGAAAATATAGCGGAACTTAAAAAAAATAGAGTCGCCATTTACGATAAGGATTTGAAAGAAATAAAAGCGAAAGTGAGCGAAGCTAATTGGACTTTGGAGCAGGCTGAAAAATCTGGCTACGAACATTTTATGATTAAAGAAATTCATGAACAACCTAAAGCGATTTTGGATACTATAGAGCCGAGAATCGTGCATGGAATTCCAGACTTCAAAAGAGACAATATACTTGACGAAAATTTTTGGACTTATTTCGACAGAGTTTATATAGTAGGCTGCGGAACGGCTATGCATGCGGCTATGATAGGAAAAAGATTGATAGAAGATAATTGCAGAATTCCCGTAGAATGCGAAATTGCATCGGAGTTTAGATATAAGAATCCGATTCTAACCGATAAAACTCTCGCAATATTCGTATCTCAATCGGGCGAAACGGCGGACACTTTAGCGGCTTTGAATTTGGTTAAAGAGAGAGGATGCAAAAGTTTGGCGATAGTAAATGTAAACGGTTCTTCTATAGCGCGAGCGTCCGATTATGTCATTTATACTTATGCGGGTCCCGAAATATCCGTAGCTTCCACTAAAGCCTATTCGGTTCAAGTTGCTATAATGTATTTGATAACTTTTAAAATATCTTTGGCTCGAAAATTGAAAAATGAAAAAGAAATAAAAATTCTTATAAGAAATATGCTTAACGCCATAGATTCTATAAATAAATTACTCGATATGAGCGAAGAAATTAAAAAATTATGCGTAGATTATAAGGAAGTTGGCAGTATATTTTTTATGGGAAGAGATTTGGATTATTATCAGGTTATGGAAGGCGCTTTGAAAATGAAAGAAATTAGTTATATACATTGCGAAGCTTACGCGGGCGGAGAGTTGAAACATGGAGTAATATCTTTAATCACGGAAGGAACTTCGGTAGTCGCTTTGGCAATACAGGAAAAAATCTTAAATAAAATGATAAGCAATATAAAAGAAGTAGTTTCGAGAGGAGCGAAAGTTCTTTTATTTGCAAAAGAAGGAATGAATATAGACAAAGACGCTTACGATAAAATAATATACTTGCCAAATATTGAAGATATGTTTATGCCGATAGCTTCGATTATAGCTTTGCAACTGCTCGCCTATCATACGGCGGTTGTGAGAGGTTGCGATGTCGACAAACCGAGAAATTTAGCGAAAAGCGTGACGGTTGAATGATTTATTAAAAAACGAGCCTTTAATCAAAACCCAATTAAAAAATCATTAAAATAAAAACAGCGCCCCTCGTTCGCAACATACAAAAAACTAAAAGAAACTATTAAAACCGTTTTGACAAATAAAATTATTCTGTTATAATAATCTTATGAATAAAAAACCATTTAATGCACTTAACGATTATTTTGTCAGGTATTTCTTCACCGACAAAGGGGGCGAAAAAGTTCTCCTTGATTTTATAAACGCCGTTATGATTAGCGCCGACATGAA
>NZ_SJDU01000153.1 GCF_005518285.1 Brachyspira catarrhinii
GGAAAAGTTAAGTTTAGATATGTGATAGATATGAAGACTTTAAATTAATTATAAATGTGTTGTTAAAAAAATTTTCATGTTTAAATCATATAAGTAAAGGTAGCCTCTTAAATCTGCGGGGCAATCTTTACCTTAATAAATATGAAAATCAAAAAGAAGAAGGAGAAAGAATGTTAAAACAAAAATCAATTTTTATTACGGTAATTATTATGTCCGCATTTTCAATTTACGGATGTAATAATAACAATCAAAATTCTATAGTATTAAGAACTATGGGAAGTTTATTTTTTGGAGGAACGGTAGAAATATTGGAAAGCGGCGATACTTTTCATGGAGAGCATGGATACGCTCAATATTATATCCCGCAAAATTCTTACAACTACCCTATAATAATGTGGCATGGAATGGGACAATCGGGAAGAAGTTTCGAATCGACTCCAGACGGAAGAGAAGGATACATGGCTATGCTTCCAAGAAGAAATTGGGCGGTTTATATAATAGACCAGCCGAGAAGAGGAAGAGCGGGAAGAACGAGAACGACTTTAGAAAACTCCGAATTATTTATAACGGAAGCTTATGAAAGCGAAACTTGGAACGCCTTTAGAAACGGCATCTGGAAAAAACCAAATAAACCTTATCTATATGAAGGAGTTCAATTTCCAAGCGACCCCGACTCGATAGAACAGTTTTTCAGACAACAAACTCCAAATACAGGCGTAGAACCGTATAACGCCGAATACGAACAATTTATGGGAAAAACTATGGCGGATTTATTAAAAAGAACGGGACCCGCTATTTTAATAACGCATTCAGCTGGCGGTCCGCTTGGATGGGCTACGGCATTTGCGGCTGAAGAATTTTTAAAAGCTATAATCGCATACGAACCAGGGGATTTTATATTTCCAGAAGGCGAAGAAATAGAATATATAGAGTCTCCTTTAGATTATATTAGAGACAATTATAATCCAAAAAGAATTCCAACAAACGAATTTATTAAACTTACAAAATTTCCAATTCTTGTGGTTTGGGGAGATAATATTTCTACCGAACCCACCAACGAAGTTTTTAATGAAGAATTTTGGCGAGTTGCAAGCATAAGGGCGAAACAATTTGTGGATACGGTTAATAAATACGGCGGAGACGCCACACTCGTTATGCTTCCAGAAATCGGAATAAAAGGCAATACTCATGCGCCGTTTGCCGATTTGAATAACGAAGATATAGCCAATCATTTGATAAAGTTTTTGCATGAAAAGAAATTGGACATAAAGGATAATCCGCATACGGGACCAGCTAAACATGGATTAACGGAATATACTATTCCATTAGATAAATAATTAAAATATTAAAATTAAACAGGAGATATTTAAAATGAAAAAGTTAATATGTTTTGGAACAACGATTTTATTTTTAACAATTTTTGGCTGTATTGCAAGCGAAAATCTATACTCGAATAGTTTTGATTTGTCAAACGGAGAAAACGGAAAAGCGTCGACTATACTTTTAAATAGCGGTTATAGAATGCCAATATTGGGAATCGGGACTTTTCAATTGCATGGGGACACATGTTATAATTCGGTTTTATCGGCTCTTCAAAACGGTTATAGATTAATAGACACCGCTTATATATACGGAAACGAGGATAAAGTGGGAGAAGCGATAAAAAAATCTGGCGTTCCGAGAGAAGAGATATTTATAACGACTAAATTATATATGAATCAATTTGCTAACGCCGAGCAAGCGATAAACGATGCACTCAAAAAATTGGGAGTGGAATATATAGATTTAATGCTTCTTCATCATCCAGCTGGAAACGATGTCGAAGCCTACAAAGCTATGGAGAAAGCGGTTAGAGAAGGAAAGATTCGCTCTTTAGGATTATCGAATTATTATATTGACGATTTGGAAAAATTTTTGAAACAAATAACAATCATGCCTTCTTTGATTCAAAATGAAATCCATCCGTATTTTCAAGAAAAAGATGTTATAAAATACGCGAACGAGAAAGGAATAATCATGGAAGCTTGGTATCCTTTGGGAGGACGGGCGAATAGAACTCGACTTTTTGAAGATAAAACAATTTCGTCTATTGCAAGAGCGCATAATAAATCTTCCGCTCAAATAATTTTAAGATGGCATTTACAAAGCGGAGTTGTTGCAATACCAGGTTCGAGCAATCCCGCTCATATTAAAGAAAATATTTCAATATTCGATTTTGAATTATCCTCCGAAGAAATGAATTTAATAAACGGACTTGATAGAAATCAAAAACATTCTTCTTTTGGAAGAAGAAATTGAAATTAATTTATAAATCATACTTTTAAAGCATAATTAGATATAAAAAAAGTATTTGCCATGAAAAATTTAATAACTTAAAATAAATTCAAATAAAAAATAAAATTACATATTGACTCTGGAGTTAACTCCAATGTTATAATATTAATACAAAATAAAAAAATTAAATTAATGCCATTCAAACGAGATGGCGAAGGAGAGATTACATGCAAAAAGTAAAATTAAATAACGGAGTGGAAATGCCAATATTAGGTTATGGGACATTTTTAGTAGAGCAAAAAGTAGCGCAAAGGTGCGTAGAGGACGCGTTAAACGTAGGTTATCGACTCATTGATACAGCGCAAGTTTATGCCAACGAAGAAGGCGTAGGAGCTGCGTTAAAAAATGCAATGAATGGAGGGACTAAACGAGAGGAACTTTTTATCGAAACAAAAGTATGGATAAACCACATAGGCGAAAGCGCAACGCTTAAAGCCTTTGACAATAGCCTTAAAAAACTCGGACTTGATTATGTGGATTTGTATCTCATTCATCAGCCTTTTAATGATTTATACGGCGCGTGGCGGGCTATGAGTAGGCTTTATAAAGAGGGCAGAATCAAAGCTATCGGCGTAAGTAATTTTTACCCCGACAGGCTTACGGATTTTTGCCTAAACAACGAAATCAAACCATCCGTAAATCAAATAGAAGGACACCCGCTTTTGCAACAAAACGAAGCGCAGGAAGTGATGAAAAAATACGGCGTTCAAATGCAGTTTTATAGTCCGTTTATGCAAGGTAAAGGCGATATACTTAAAAATAAAATACTTGCAAACATAGGCAAAAAATATAACAAAAGCGTGGCGCAAGTGATTTTAAGATGGCTCGTGCAAAGAGGCGTGGCTGTGGCTGTAAAAAGCGTGAATAAAGAGCGAATGCTGGAAAATATCAGCGTATTTGACTTTGAATTAGATGCCAATGATATGCAAGCTATCGCTGAACTTAATAAAAATCAAAGTCATTTTGACAAAAGCCATCGCGATGTCGAGCAAGTATTATTATTACATACGAGAAAACCAGAATAAAAATAGAATTACATATTGACTCTGGAGTTAGCTCCAATGTTATAATAGTAATACAAAATAAAAATTATTAAATATAAAAATCAAGGAGTAAATAGAATATGACGGAATTACAAAAATTAGAAGCGGGTTTAGAATATTCTTTTTTTGACGATGAAGTCGCTCAAAGAAAAACGGAAGCTATAATAAAATGTAAAAAATTTAATTCTATACCTGCGGATAACTTTGAAGAACAATTTAAAGCGATAAAAGAATTATTAGGCTCGGTTAAAGATAAGGCTTATATCAATACGGGATTTTATTGCGACTATGGAAAAAACATACATGTGGGAAAAGATTTTGTGGCAAATTATAATGTTACAATATTGGATATAGCTCCCGTAAATATAGGCGATTATTGTATGATAGGACCGGATACTTTAATAACAACTGTTGGGCATCCTCTTACGGCAAGCGGACGAAGAAAGAAACTCGCTCAAGCAAAACCCGTTAACATAGGAAACGATGTGTGGATTGGAGGAAATTGCGTAATACTGCCTGGAATTAATATAGGCAATAATGTGATTATAGCGGCGGGTTCGGTTGTGACTAAAGATGTTCCAAACAATACTTTAGTCGCTGGAATTCCCGCTAAAAAATTAAGAGAATTGAAAGAATAAAAAAATCATAAAAATTTAAAAATATAAATAAAAATTAATGCCAGAGGCACGCCTGTGGCGCGGAGGAAAAAATGTTCAAACCTTATGTTTCTTTATTAATGCTAACTTCCATTGACGGAAAAATTGACGGAAGTTTTATTGACGATTACAATCAGGAATTGGGAGATTATTACGAAGAGTTGAAACTTGAAATTTCGGAAGCTTGGGGAAACGGAAGCTCAACCCATAAAATCTATTTCAGCGATGAAACTATAGATATTTCAAAGTATAAAAACTCAAAAGTAGATTACGAAGACAATATTATAAAAAGCGAATATCCTTATGTAGTTTCTTTCGATTCGACTGGAAAAGTAAAATGGAAAGACAATTTGCTTATCTATCCCGAGAATATTAAAAATCAAGTTTTGGTTATAACTACTAAAAAAGCCTCGCCAGAATATATCGCCTATCTTAAAGAAAAGAAAATAGCTTATATTTTTGCGGGAGACGAAAAAATAGATTTGAATATCGCTCTCGATAAATTATATAGACTTTTCGATATAAAGAAATTTGCTTTAACGGGAGGAGCTACGATAAACGCCGAATTTTTCAGAGAAAATTTGGTTGACGAAATAAATGTTATGATAGCGCCTTTTATAGACGGAAGCAAAAACGCTACAATATCGGAAACGGTTGACGGAAAAAGTTTGACTAAAGAGTTTAAATTTAGCGAAGTCAAAAAACTTAAAAATGACGGTTTATTGCTAATATATAAAAAGCAATAAAAATTACATATTGACTCTGGAGTTAACTCCAATGTTATAATAGTAATATAAATTAAAAAATTAAATTAATGCCATTAAAAAAATGGCGAAGGAGAGATTACATGAAAACTGTAAAATTAAACAATGGCGTGGAAATGCCAATATTGGGTTTCGGAGTATATCAAGTCCCCGATTATGACGAATGCAAAAGAGCGGTTTTGGACGCTTTGGAAACGGGCTACAGATTAATCGATACGGCTTCGGCATACTTCAATGAGAAAGCGGTTGGAGACGCTATAAAAGAAAGCGGCATAAACAGAAAAGAATTGTTTATAACGACTAAATTATGGATTTCGGACGCGGGATACGAAAAAGCGAAAAAAGGTTTTGAAGCGTCTATGGAAAAATTGCGCCTCGATTATTTGGATTTATATTTAATCCATCAGCCTTTCGGAGATTATTACGGTTCTTGGCGAGCTATGGAAG
>NZ_SJDU01000154.1 GCF_005518285.1 Brachyspira catarrhinii
AAATATAAATTTTAGTTTCATGAAGCCAAGCCAAGCCAAGCCAAGCGCTAATTTTATACTTTTTGCATTTCTCTGCATTCTTTTCAGGGCGATTTGCTATTGCATTTTTTAAGGCGGTAAGTTTGTGAAAAAGAAAATTGCCTTATTATTATGCTCTACGGGAAACGAAGCCTTTGCGGTTGGAAATGTAATTATCGGAGCTAAAAAATATTTATTTCAAAATTTGACTCGCGAAGATTACGATATAATATTTCTCACCGACAAACTCGAAGGCAAAGACGAAAACGCTCTTAAAAATATTTTTCCAAGAATAATAATCAAAATATATAAATCACCTTTTTCAAAAGAAATGCTTAATTTGAGAGAATTAAATCATTTTAGCAGTTTTACTTACGCTCGTTTTGAGGCTTTTAATTTGCTTGAACAATACGAAAAAGTTTTTTATGTCGACACCGATATCGTTATACAAAAAGATATTTCCGAAATTATTGATATAAAAACTCCTTTGGCAATTTCTTATTTTGCAAATAAAATGACAGTTTCTGGGAATTTTACAAAAGAAAATATAGATTTAGTCAAAGGCTACGATTTAAATAAAGTATCGATTATAGCGGCGGTATTTTTAATTAACGACAGTTTGAATAATTATCAAATAATGTCAAAATGGTGTTATGATAAAGCGGAAGAATACAAAACCAACGACCAATCAATATTAAATTTACTTATACAAGAATTTAATATAGAAACGCATGACTTGACGGAAAGCTACGGCGCTTATCCGACTTCAAACATAGCAAAAGAATCTCATATAATTCATGCAATCGGACCCGCAAAATTTTGGCGAGGAACTTACAATAAAGAATGGGAAGAAAATAATAAAATATGGATAGAAGCGGGCGGAAATACGACTTACGAAGAAAACGCTAAAAAGCGAAAGTTAATTGATAAAATCGTTTGGTTTATTCCAACTTTCAATTTGCGAGACAAAGTAAGAAGATATTTATTAAAGAAAATCGGACTAACGGGGAGATAATTATGTTTGAAACTCCCATACTTTTTATAATATTCAAAAGAAAAGACACGGCTCTAAAAGTTTTGGAAATTATAAAACAAGTTAAACCTAAATATTTGTATATAGCGGCGGACGGCTGGAGAGACGAAGACGAAAAAATAAAATGTTTGGAAACGAGAGAGGCAATTTTAAATACAATAGATTTTGAATGCAATCTTAAAACATTATTTAGAGAAGAAAATGTCGGTTGCTGTTATGGACCAGTCAACGCGATAAATTGGTTTTTTGAAAATGTAGAACAGGGAATAATTTTAGAAGACGATTGTTTACCCGAAATTTCATTTTTTGATTACTGTGAAAAACTTTTGAATTATTATAAAGACAACGAAAGAATAATGCATATTGCGGGAGAAAATCCATTAGATAGAAAAGTAGGAGATGCGAGTTATTATTTTGCTACAGTTATGCATGGATGCGGATTTGCAACTTGGAGAAGAGCTTGGCGATATAATGACCCAGATATGAAATCTTTTACATTAAAAGATTTATCAAAGACTTTAAGAAAGAGATATAAAGATTTTAATATAAGAGATTATTGGAGGAATTGGTTTCCAAGAGTGAAAAGAAGTCATAATTCCGTATGGGATACACAATGGGCTTATATAATAATGTGTATGGATGAGTTTCTATAAATTCAAATACAAATTTTTTATGTAATATAGGGTATGGAGAAGATGCTACGCATACATCAGCTCCAAATGACCCAAATGCAAACCGCAAAACTTATCCGATGGACACAAAAAATATTATTCATCCTTCAAAAATAGAATGCGATAGAGAAGCCGATTTTGAAATAGCGATTAAAAGATTCGGTTTGATTCCGTTTTCTCTTACGCATAATGTGAGTAGAGAGATTAAGAGAATTATTCGGCAGATGGGAAATTTGTTTAAGAGTAAAAATTAATAGGAGTTATTATAATTTACATCATATGATTATTAATATTTAGATTTATATATTGATAACTGTCTATATGTATAGTTTTTATAATCTTTATTGACTTATTAAATATATTCAAAATGAAGTTTATTACAAATAAAATAATGGCAAATAATATTAAAAAAATAAAAAGTAATAACGAGCTGCATATCATAAATTTAATATAATTTGATATAATATTATCTAATAATTTGTCTTCCACTATGTTGTCGTTATTATTAAGCAATCCGTTTTTTTTAGCTATAAAAAAACCTATTATATGTTCTAATATTGAAAAGTTATCGGATATATCGATTAATATGTCTATATTCTTTATATATCTTTTTTTATCTCTTTTATTTATAAGTTTATTATTGCTAATATATTCTCGTTTAGAAATTAAATATCTTATGCTCATTTGTATAAATATATTTTTCCATATTATAGAAAACATATATATTATAAACAAAATAAATATCATATATACATATACTTTTGTAATCATAATTATTTGTTCCTATATATTTTTAATTTATTATAATTAATTTTATTAATGATTAATAATATAAAAAGCAATAAGTTAAAAACAAACGAAATTGTAAATTTTTTATCGCTTTCAAATAAACTTATAATTGTTTTTGATATATATTTTACTATTTCTTTATCTCCAGATTTTACCATTAAATAAAATGTTCCGTAAATCAAAAGCAGAAAAGACACTGTAATAATTACTCTTGCAGAATAAACAATTAAAGTCTTTTTTATAAAAAAATTATATCGTAATTCGTCTTTAGATTTCTTATTTGCCATATATTTCCTATTAATCTTCCAAATTTCATATACGATATTATAAATTTTAAAATAAAAAAGTCAACATACCATAAAACTATTATTTAAATCAAACGGGCGTCATATCCAAACCGACATTAAAACTATTCAAATCCACTTTATCGTCTTTACCTAAAACATGCATCAAAGGAACATTGCCTATAAAACTTGCCCAAATCGTAAAAGTGGAAGGCGCGCCAATTATATAATCGCATAAACTCAGCAAATAATGGTCCTCATACCAATCGCATTTTGAAATAATATAATCTCGTTTCGGTTTCAAAGTTATCTCTTCGTTTGAAAATAAAATAAATAATATCTTTTTATCTTTGAATAAATTTGAAAACTGCTCTATTTTATCGTTATAAACTTCGTCCTCGTAAAAATATTTTCCGTTATTCCAGCCTCGATAATCGCCTCTTCTTATATGAATGCCGACTTTTATATCGTAATTTTTAAATTTCTCATATATATATGAAGACTTTTCTAATTTTGGCGTATATTTTTCTTTGAAATAATCTCTGTATTTTATGGCAAGTTCGGGAACTCTAAATTCCCAACCCGACACAAAAATCGTTTTATCTCTATTTTCCAATATTTGTTTATCGTAAAGAGCGATATTGTTTCTATCTTCAATATTCATATAATCGAATATCAAAAAATTTTTTATATTTAATTTGCCCGCCAATTTGGAAATATTTTCAATTATTCTATAGCGAGTATTTAAATTCGGCAAAAATATTTTAGGAATTTTCTTAAAACTGTATTTGTCTTTTATTCCGTAAAAATCTTCCATATCGTAAAATTCGAGATTATGATATTCTATATTATTTTCTTTACAATAAGCCTCGAAATGCATATTTTGAAGAAGCCTATTGCTTTTGTCTCCAAATCTTTTATAAAGAAGAACCATTTTAATTTCCTAAAACTTATTTTAATTATTATTTTAAATTTATTTCAATCTTTCGTTTATAAGATTTTCCAATCGATTTAAAATTTTCTCTCTTCGCTCCCAAAGATAATCAATCATAGAATCGTTAATTTTAATTTGACTTTGAAAAGCTTCAAATAATTTATCGTCTTTATTCAATTTTTCAACTTCTTTCAAAAGCGCCGAATTATCTTCTCCTTTTCTATAAAACAACAAAGCGTTTTTATTTACCAAATCCATTTCAATATTTTCATCGCCATAGTAAATTGGAATGCATCCCGCTCTAAACGAATCGAATAATTTTTCGGTAATATAACCATCGCTAATCGTATTTTCGGGGCAGATATTAAATTTGAAATCTCTTAAATATTCTATTTTATTGTTATTAAATTCATTTTTCAAAGTGTCGTCATTATGAAGTAATTTTCCCGCGCATTTTACTTCGCCGATTTTACTAACTTTATTAAAAATTTCCGTTCTAATTTTCGGAGCATCATGACTTGCGACTAACGAAGCGAATTTATTCTTTTTAGATTTTGCGCTATTTATATTGTCAATAGTTTTTTTAATTTTATCTTTGGTAAAATTCTCTTCCAATATTTCGCCAAAATGATAATTTATCCAAATAGGAAAGCGAACATAATTTTTATATTTGTTTTCGTCCAATCTGTCGAAGCCGAGAGACAAATCGACATCGTTCACGCAATTATCGGAATATTCGCTCCAAACTTTGCTTATGGCATTTTTTGAAACGCATTCTCCCGTGTAGAAAATTTTAATTTTAGCTTTCGATTTTTCCAAAAAATATCTTTTGCCGTTTGGAGCGAAAAACTCTATATCGGGATTATAGCTTACCGACAAATCTGGCAAATAATATCTTTTTATAAAATTGTAGAAATAATTATTTTTGAATTCTCTTTCGTTTACCGCCCAGTCGCCTCGCACGAAAAAAGTTTTCTTGCCTTTTACTTTATCTTTATAATTTGAGTAATTTATTCTATAGCCAAAATCTTTAAGAAAAATTGAATTGATTCTTATTCTGTTTCTTAATTTAGAAAACGGAATTATCCAAACCAAATATTCGATTAAATTCTTTTTTAGTTCCATTGTTAAGCTTTATTTATTTTGTCCAAACTTAATCCGCAGTTATTCAAATCGTATTCGAGCATTATTTTTACAAGCTCTTTGAAAGTCGTTTTCGGTTTCCATCCTAATTTTTCTTTAGCCTTTGCGGGATTTCCAAGAAGCAAATCGACTTCGGCGGGTCTATAATATCTCGGGTCTATTTCGACATATTTTTTCCAATCGAGTCCTACCAAACCGAAAGCCTCATCCAAAAATTCTCTAACCGAATGCGTCTCTCCCGTAGCTATGACATAATCTTCCGCTTTTTCCTGCTGAAGCATAAGCCACATTGCCTCGACATAATCTTTTGCGTAACCCCAATCTCTCTTCGCGTCCAAATTTCCCAAATATAATTTATCTTGTTCTTTCTT